>DATGDE010000045.1:0-14880 GCA_035311125.1 Gemmatimonadales bacterium | reverse complement strand
TGGACGAGGCGATTTGCCGCTTCGCCGACGGCGCGACTGTGATGGAAGCCGGTCCCCTGCCCCGTACGCTCAGCCCTCCGGAGGCCGCCGCGATGGTGGCCGCTGCCCGTACGGCGGGAGCGGCGTGATGCCCGACGTCCCGGCGACCCCGGTGGAGCACATCCATGTGACGCGCGAGGAAGCAGTCGGCGTCATCACCATGGACCGGCCCGAGCGCTTCAACGCGATGGACGTCGCGATGGCGCAGGATTTCCGCAAGGCGGGGATCCAGCTCGCCCGCGACGACGCCGTCCGTTGCGTGGTGCTGCGCGGGGTACCGGGAGTGTTCTCGAGCGGCGCCGACCTCAAGTACGTCCGGGCGCGCGGCGACGAGAGCGATACGGGCTACCTGCACCCCGAGGGGGCGGGACCCGCGCCGACGTACGGCGAGAGCTTCAAGCAGATTCTCGAGTACATCCACAGCACGATCTCGGAGATCAAGCGGGCGCCGAAGCCGTTCGTCGCCGCGGTGGACGGCGTGGCGGCGGCCGGCGGCTTCGGCATCGCCATGGCGTGCGATCTCGTAATGGCGTCGGAGCAGGCGTCGTTCGAGTGGGCGTACCACAAGACGGGGCTGACGGGCGCCGAGAGCTCGACCTTCTTCCTGCCGCGGCTCGTGGGGCTGCGCAAGGCGATGGAGCTGGTGCTCCTGAACCCGCGACTCTCGGCCAAGGAGGCGAAGGCAGCCGGGCTGATCACGGCGGTGCTCCCCACCGAGAACTTCGATGCCGAGGTGCTGGCCCTGGCGCGGCGGCTCGCGGCCGGGCCGACCCGGGCCTACGCCGTAGCCAAGGCGCTGCTCAACGCAGCCGCCGGCGTGGACCAGCTCGATTACCACCTCGACGAGGAGCTGCAGCAGCTGGCGCGGATCGCCGACGGGAAGGATTTCGCGGAAGGGCTGGATTCGTTCTTCGGGAAGCGGGATCCGGTGTTCAACGGGCAGGGGTAGCGGGCGCGTCCCGCTCCTGGCGGGCGAGACGCAGCAGCCGAATCACCTCCGCGTCGTCGGTTTGTGCGAAGTCCCTGTACCAGTAGCCCACCGCCACGAACGCGTCCGGTTGGAACAGGCACACGACCCGGTCCGCGCGCTGCGCCAGCCGCTCACATGCCTCGGGAGCGCCGACCGGGACCGCCACGATCACCTGCGCCGCGCCCAGCCTGCGCGCGACCTCGACCGCGGCTTGCATGGTCGCGCCGGTGGCCAGGCCGTCGTCCACCAGGATTGCGTGGCGGCCGCGCAGATCGAGCGGCGGCTGCCCCTCCCGGAACATCCGGTCGCGCCGCGTCACCTCGGCCTGCTCGGCACGTGCCAGGGCGGTGAAGACCTCGGGTCCCACGCCGACGAGCGCCATGGTCTGCTCGTCCGCCACCGTCACGTCCGCCGCGCCGACCGCGCCGATGGCCAGCTCCGGCTGGTCGGGTGCGCCCACCTTGCGCACGACGAGCACGTCGAGCGGCGCGCCCATCAAGTGCGCGACTTCGTAGCCCACCGGGACGCCTCCCCGCGGCAAGGCCAGGACGATCGGATCTTCGAGGCCGAGCGGCAGGAGTGCGCCGGCCAGCTCGCGGCCGGCGGCGCTGCGGTCGGGAAACACGCGCACCATCGCCCTCCCTTCTGCCCCTGAATGAACAGGTGGCGTTGCGCTCGGAGCGGGTGGGCCTGTGGCCCACTCACCTGAGACCGGCGTGGAGGCCTGGTCTCGTGTGGTGCCTCGCGGCACCCTCCTCCATGCTTCGAGCGCTACGCCACCTGACCCAAGATGCAGCGCCAGCCCGCAGGAAATCGTGACGCCGTCATGAAGATCGGCTCACACAAGCCGTGCTACCGGGCCCGCAGCGCGTTCAGTATCACCGCCGCATCCAGCGCCTCCTGGAGCAGCGCCCCGACCGACGGCTGTATGCGCCCCGTGCTCGCGATCACCATGAGGGCGAAGCTCACGCCCAGGCCGAACCCTACGCTCTGCAGGATGATGCGGCGCATGCGCTGGCTCAGGGCGATAGCCTCGCCGACGCGGGATACGTCGTCCACCAGCAACACGATGTCGGCCGCCTCGGCCGACGCGGCAGGGCCGTGCTCGCCCATCGCCACCCCTACGGTGGCGGCCGCCAGGGCGGGCGCATCGTTGATCCCGTCGCCCACCATGACCACGGTGCCGCGGTGCTGCTTCAACTCCTGCACCGCGGTCACCTTGTCGGCGGGGAGCAGGTTGGCCCGCACGGTGTGGATCCCCGCCAGCGCGGCGATCGCTTCGGCGGTCTCCGCACGGTCCCCGGTGAGCATCACGGTATCGTCCACGCCGAGGTGGGCGAGCTGCTGCATCAGGGCGGGCACCTGATGACGCATCCGGTCGGCGAAGGTGATGAACCCGGCGTAGCGCCCATCGATCGCCACGAACGCCGCGGTGCGCTCGGCGGCGCCGTCGCTCGGAGGAATCCCACGGCTCGCGAGGTACGCGGCCGACCCGATGTCCACGGTGCGCCCTTCGACCTTCCCCGTGACGCCCAGGCCGGGCGTTTCCTGGACATCGGCGGCGGGGGGAATAGTGAGCCCGCGGCGCCGGCCCGCTTCGGCGACGGCGTGGCCGAGGTGATGGGCGGACAGCTGCTCCACCGCGGCCGCGAGCCGCAGCAGGTCGTCGGGCGTGCCCCCGTTGGCGACTGACACTTCCTGCACGAGCGGCCGGCCGAGCGTGAGGGTGCCGGTCTTGTCGAACACGACGACCCGCGCGCGCCCCACCTGTTCAATCGCCGCTCCGCTCTTCACGATGATGCCGTCGGCCGCGGCGCGGCTGATGGCCGCGATCACGGCGACGGGAGCGGCGAGGATGAGCGGACACGGCGTGGCGACGACGAGCACGGCGAGCACGCTCGCCGGATCGTGGGTGACCAGGTACGCCACTCCGCACATCGCCAGCGTCACCGGCGTGAACCACACGGCGAAGCGGTCGGCGATGCGCACGATCGGCGGCTTCTCGGCGCGCGCCCGGTCCACGAGCCGCACGATCTGCTGGTACTGGCTCTCGGCGCTCTTGCGCAGCGCGCGCAACGTCAGGGCGCCGTCCAAGTTGACGCTGCCGCTCATCAGCTCCGAGCCCGGCAGCGCCCGGATCGGGATCGGCTCCCCGGTCACGGCGGACTGGTCCACCGCGGAGGTGCCGGCCGTCACCACGCCATCGACCGGCACGAGGTCGCCCGGCCGCACCATCAGCAGGTCTCCGGGCGCGACGGCTTCGACCGGGATGTCCTCGAGCCGCTCGCCGGAGAGCCGGTGGGCCGTCTTGGGGGCGCGGGCCAGCAGGGCTTCGAGCGACGCCGTGGCCCGGTGCATGGCGTAGGTCTCGAGGGCTTCCCCTCCCGACTGCATCAGGACGACGACCGCCCCGGCGAAGTACTCTCCGAAGACGAGCGCCGTGAGGATCGCGAGCGCGGCCACGATGTCGGCCGCCAGCCGTCCCTGCACGATGCCGCGCAGCGTCTTGAACACGAGCGGCAGCCCCCCGCCCACCAGGACCACCAGGAACGCCCAGTGACCCGCGCGGGGAGCATGCAGGACGACATGGAGGAAGATGCCGACGGCCAACCCGACGACCGCGAGCAACACGATCGGGTACCGCCGGATGGCCGTCACGCAACCTCAGGACGTTGGAAGGTCGACTTCGAAGCGGGCGCCGCCTTCGGAGCGGTTGGCCGCGCGGATCTCACCGCCGTGCAGCCGGGCGATCGCCGCCGCGCTGGTGAGGCCGAGCCCGGTGCCGGCCCCGCGCGTCCGCGCCAGATCGGCGCGATAGTACGGCTCGAAGAGGTGCGGCAGGTCCTTGGCCCCGATGCCCGGGCCGTTGTCCTCCACCACCAGGCGCACCCGGTCGGGCAGATGCTCGTTCCGCACGGTGATGCGGCCGCCCGGATCCGTGTAGGTGACGGCGTTCTCCAGCAGCTCGTCCACGAGGCGGGTGACGAGTGCACGGTCGAGCCGCGTGACGTGCGAGTTCGGGGGCCCCCCCACGTGCTCCACCCGCAGCTCCTTGTCCTCGATGCGGTGCCGCAGGCGATCGATCGCCGCCGCCACCACCATGTCTACCTCGACCGGCTCGCGTTGCGGCGCGACCAGCCCGGCTTCCGCCCGGCTGATCAGCAGCAGCTCCTCGGTCATGGTGGTCATCCGGTCGATCTCCTCCAGCGCACTGTGGAGCACCCGCTGGTATTCGCGCGGGCTCCGGTCGGCGCGCAGCGCGACCTCGATCTCCCCCCGGAGTGCGGTGAGCGGCGTGCGCAGCTCGTGACTGACGTCGGCGGTAAAGCGCCGCTGGGCCGAGAACGCGCCGCCCAGGCGGTCGAGCATGCGGTTCAACACGCCGACCAGGCCGCGGTATTCGTCGGCGGTCGCGTGGGCGGAGAGCCGCTGGTCGAGCGTGCCGGCCTCGATGTGGGTCGCCTGCTCGGTGATCTCCATGACGGGTCGTACGGCCGACCCGGCCAGCATCCAGGCTCCGGCCAGGGCGGCCACGGTCCCGAACACCACGATTCCCATCAGCACCGCGAGCATGTCTCGCTGCAGGGAGTGCACCGGCTCGAGCGACGCGGCGACCTGCACGACACGCTCGCCCTCCGCACCGTCGGGCACGGCAAGGTACGTGGACCGCATCGGCTTGTCGTGCCAGCGGGCCTCGCTGAAGCTCGGCTCGCCCCTGATCGCGGCGGCGATCGCCGCGCTGTCAGCCGGCAGGTCCATCGCCCAGCTGGGGATGGCCCGGATCGCGGTGCAGTGCGGGTCGCGGAACACGACGTAGCGGTTGATGGTCTTGCTGTAGCGGGCGGAGTTGAGCGCGATGGCGTGCGCGCCCTCGCCGCACTGGCTGCCGGACAGCTCGTTGGCGACGAGAAACCCGGAGGCGGTGATGTTCTGGTCGAACTGGTGGCGGAGCACGCTCGACGCGGCCCACCAGATGGCGCTGGACATCACGGCGAGCCCGACGGCCATCGTCGCCGCGAACCGAACGGCGAGCGTGCGTCGGAGCGACTGCCTCACGCCGGTTGGCGGCTCTCGTCAGGTTGCTGGAGGCGGAACCCGACGCCGCGCTCGGTGTGGATCAGGTCGTGGCCGGCGGCCTGCCGCAGCTTGCGGCGCAGGTTCCCGACGTGCACATCGACCACGTTGCTCTCCGGATCGAAATGCATGTCCCACACCTTTTCGAGCAGCTCGGTGCGGCGCACGACCTCTTCCGGATGGAGCAGGAAGTGCTGCAGCAGGTGGAACTCCTTCGGGGTGAGATCCACCGGCTTGCCCTGCACCCGTACCTTGTGCTTCAGACGGTCCAGCTCGATCGGCCCGTAGACGAGCAACTCGGTGCGGGCCGCGCCGCCACGGCGCACGAGCGCCCGGACCCGGGCCAGCAACTCCTCGAACTTGAAGGGCTTGGTGATGTAGTCGTCGGCCCCGGCGTCGAGGCCACGCACTACGTCCTCGGTGGCGTCCCGCGCCGTGAGCATGAGGATCGGCGTCCGCCGGCCTTCGCGCCGCAGCTCGGCCGCGACCTGGAGGCCGTTCTTCTTCGGCAACATCACGTCCAGGACCACGAGATCGTAGTCATAGACGTGGGCAAGCATCGTCGCTTCATCGCCGTCGGGAGCCACGTCCACGGCGTAGCCTTCCTCCCGCAACCCCTGCTCGATGAAGCCCGCGACCTTCCGGTCGTCTTCCACGACGAGGATTTTCATGGCTTCAGGATATGAAAGGGTCGCTGAACCCTCTCTAAGGCGACTATGAAGATACCTTCACTCGGAGCGCGTAAGAGGCAGACTGAGCGTGAAGACCGCGCCGTTCCCAGGCGGACTGGTGAGATCCAACCTGCCGTCCAGCACCTCCGCCAGCCGCCGTGAGACGGGGAGGCCCAGCCCCGTGCCGAGACCCGATCCCGGGTCGAAGCGTTCGAACGGCTCGAAGATGCGCTCCCGAACTTCGGCGGGGATCCCGGGGCCGTCGTCGCGCACTGCGAACTCGATCGCGTCCCCGGCGACGTTCACGCCGACCTCGATGTGGCCGCCGGCCGGGGTGTGACGCACCGCATTACTCACGAGGTTGACGAGGATCTGCTGCAGGCGCACCGGGTCGGTTTCGATCACCGGCAGCCGATCCGGCAGCTTCGCTCCAAGGGTGAGCTCCTTCGCCTCGGCCGCCGGCTCGAAGCCCGTGAGCACCCGCTGCACCACCGTCGCCGGATCCACCACGCGCCGCACCGGCTGCATCCGGCCCGCGTCGAGCCGGGTCAGATCGAGGAAGTTGTTCAGCAGCGTAATGGTGCGCTCGGTGCCGTCGTAGACTTCCCGGGCCGCCTGGCCCGCCATCTCGGGGGCCTTCCCGCGGACCAGTCGCTCGGCCCAGCCGTACACGCCGGTCAGCGCGTTGCGCAGCTCGTGGTTCATCATGGCGAAGAACAGGTCGCGCTGGCGCTGCATCGCCTGGATCTGCCCGAGCAGCCGCTCACTCCCCTCTATCAGCCGGGCGTTCTCCACGGCGACCGCGGCCTGCGAGGCGAGCAGCACGGCGACGTCCTCGTCCTTGGCGTCGAACTCCAGCGCTTCCAGCTTCTCGGTCAGGTACAGGTTCCCCAGCACCTTCTCACCCGCGGCGATGGGAACCCCGAGGAAGGAGTGCATCGCCGGATGATTGGGAGGGAAGCCATGCCGCTGCGGATGGTACGCGATGTCGGCCGTCCGGATCACCCGGCGCTCCTGGATCACCAGCCCCAGCAGGCCCCGGCCACTCGGAAGGTCACCGATGCGCTCGCGGGTCGCCTGATCGATCCCCGAAGTCACGAAGTGCTCGAAGGTGGTCCCGTCGGCCGAGAGGAGGCCAAGCGCTGCGTAGCGTGCGCCCACGATGCTGCGGGCGGCGTCCACCACTTCCTGGAGGACGGCCGGGAGGCTGTGCTGTGAATAGATCTGCGCGCTCGCCGCGACGAGGCGCCGGAATCGGTCTTCGAGGGGGCGGCCGTCGCCGTTCCGCCGGAGTGGGTGCTGTCGTGCCTCCGGGCGAGGTGGGCGCTTGGCAGGCATATCATGATGGTAACCTGCGCGCTTCACGCCCGATATGGCCCCTGGCCCGCTTCTGCCGCGTCGGCTACCCTGAAAACCATGGAGGCGCGGCGTTATGCTGCGGTAGACGTGCTCCGGGACGGGGCCCCGGTGTGGATCCGTGCGATCCAACCGGAGGATCGGGAGCGGCTTGCGCGATTCCACGGCCGCCTGAGCCCCGAGTCGGTGTATTTCCGCTATTTCGAGTACAAGCCGGTCCTGTCGCCGCGAGACCTCAGCTATCTCACCGAGTTGGACTACGACCGCCGGGTGGCGCTGGTCGCCATGCTCTCCCCGGAGCCCATCGCCCCCATCGTAGGGGTGGCGCGGTACGACGTCCTGCCGACCCGGGAGGGACGGCCGGTTCGGGCGGAGCTCGGCATCATCGTCGAGGACTCCTACCAGAACCGCGGCATCGGTACGGTGCTGCTGAAGCATCTGCTGGGCGTCGCGCACGATCACGGCGTCGCCGAGATCACCGCTGAGGTCCTGCCGCAGAATACGCGGATGCTCGAGCTGGTGGCGGGCGCTGGCGTGCCGGTCCGGCGAGAGTTGGACGAGGGGGTCATCCATCTCACGGTTTAGCGGGAGCCTGAAGCGGGCTTCAAGAACCCTTCACGAAGCCGCGCTCCCGCAGTCACTACGATGACATCATGACCGTGGCCCCCGCACGCGGCGTTCCGCCGGCCGGCGCGGCCGCGCCGGCGGAACCGGTATTCCGCGCGCGCGACCTGTCGAAGGTCTACCGCCTGGGCGACGTCGAGGTACACGCCCTCCGCTCGCTGTCGCTCGAGATGTACCGGGGAGAGTTCGTCGTGATCCTCGGTCCGTCGGGCAGCGGCAAGTCGACGCTGCTCAATATCCTGGGCGGGCTGGACGTCCCGACGTCGGGTACCGTCCGGTTCTTCGAGCACGACCTGACCGCGGCCGGCGAGCGGGAACGCACCCGGTTTCGCCGCGAGCACGTCGGCTTCGTGTTTCAGTTCTACAACCTGATTCCCAGCCTCACGGCGCGCGAGAACGTGCAGCTCGTCTGCGAGCTCGCCCCCCGGCCGCTCGACCCGCGACATGCGCTCGAGCTGGTGGGCCTGGGCGAGCGGCTCGACCACTTTCCCGCGCAGCTGTCGGGCGGCGAGCAGCAGCGCGTGGCCATCGCGCGTGCCATCGCCAAGCAGCCCGACGTGCTGCTGTGCGACGAGCCGACCGGCGCGCTCGATTTCCAGACCGGGAAACTCGTGCTCGAGGTACTGGAACGCGTGAACCGCGAGCTGGGCACGACCGTGGCGATCATCACGCACAATGTGGCGATCGGGAGGATGGGCGACCGGGTGATCCACATGCACAGCGGCCAGATCTCGTCGATCGATCACAACCCCGCCCGGGCGTCGGTGGACACGCTGCAATGGTGACCGCGCTCGACCGCAAGGTGCTCCGCGATCTCTGGCACCTGCGCGGCCAGATGGCCGCGGTGGGCTTGATCGTCGCCTGCGGCGTGGCGAGCATCGTCACGATCCGCACGGCCTACGACTCGTTGCGGGGCTCGCTGGACGCGTATTATCGCGACTACCGGTTCGCCGACGTGTTCGCCTCGCTGCGACGCGCTCCCGACCCCCTCGGGGCGAAGATCGCCGCGCTGCCCGGCGTCGCGTCCGTGCAGACCCGCGTCGTCGTGCAGGTGACGCTCGCCGTCCCCGGTCTCGCCGAGCCGGCGACCGGGCGCCTCGTCTCGGTCCCGGAGCGGCGCGCTCCCATGCTGAACGACCTCCACTTGCGCCAGGGCCGCTACGTCGCGCCGGGGCGTCCCGACGAGGTCATCGCGAGCGAGCAGTTCGCTCAGGCGAACCGGTTGGTGGTGGGAGATACGCTCGGCGCCATCATCAACGGTCACTGGCAGCGGCTGCGCATCGTCGGCATCGCCCTCTCGCCGGAGTTCGTGTACCAGATCAGCCCCGGCTGGTTCTTCCCCGACGACAAGCGCTACGGGGTGTTCTGGATGGGCCACGAGGCCCTGACCACCGCGTTCGACATGCAGGGGGCGTTCAACGACGTGACGCTGCGCCTCGCCTCGGGGGCCGACGAACGCGATGTCCGCACGGGCCTCGACCGCCTGCTCGCGCCCTATGGCGGCCTGGGCGCCATCGGCCGCGCCGACCATCAATCCAACCGCTTCATCACCGACGAGATCAGCCAGCTGCGCGTCAGCGGCGCGATCGTGCCCGCGATCTTCCTGGGGGTCGCGGCGTTTCTCGTCCACATCGTGCTGGCGCGCCTCGTCGCGACCCAGCGTCCGCAGATCGGCGTGCTCAAGGCATTCGGTCGCAGCAACGCCGACGTCGGGCTGCACTATGCCAAGCTGGTGTTGGGCGTCGAGCTGCTCGGCGCCGCCGCGGGAGCCGCGTTCGGGATGTGGCTGGGCGGGCGCCTGACCGTGTTGTACACCGCGTACTACCGATTCCCGGTGTTGCACTTCACCGCGGGCTGGGGCGTGTTGGCGCTCGCGACGCTCGTGAGCGCCGGCTCCGGCCTGCTCGGCGCGCTGAGCGCCGTGCGCCGCGCCGTCCAGCTGCCGCCCGCGGAGGCGATGCGTCCCGAGCCCCCGCCCCGCTACCGGCGCGGTGCCCTGGAGACGCTCGGCCTGCACCGCCTGTTCGGGCCCGTGGGCCGGATGGTGCTGCGCACCCTGGAGCGCCGTCCCGGCCGGGCGATCGTCACCGCGAGCGGGATCGGCCTGGCCTGCGGCATCATCGTGCTGGGCCGCTTCACGATCGATTCGATCGAACGGTTGGCGGATTTCGAGTTCAACGTCCGCGAGCGCCAGGCCGTGAGCATCGCCTTCACCGAGCCGCGTCCGGCACGCGTGCGCTACGAGGTGGGCCATCTCCCCGGCGTGCTGCGGGCAGAGCCGTTCCGCGACGTGGCGGTGCGACTGGTCGCCGGACACCGGTCGCGGCGTACCGCGATTCTCGGACTCGAGCCCGGGACGGAGCTGCGGCAGGTCGCCGACATCGGCGGCCGGCGTCCCACCCTGCCGACCGACGGCGTGCTGCTGACCGACAAGCTGGCGCAGGTGCTGGGCGTGGCCCCCGGCGACCCGATCACCGTCGAGGTGCTCGAGGGAGCCCGCCCGACGCTCGTCGTCCCGGTCGCCGGTCTGGTGGACGAGCCGATGGGCACCCTGGCCTACATGGACGCGGGTGGGCTGCACCGGCTGCTGCGCGAGGGCGGGACCATCTCCGGAGCGGCGCTGGCGGTCGACGAGCGGCGGGTGCCCGCGCTCTACGACGCGCTGAAACGGATGCCCGCGGTGGCGGGGGTCTCGATCCGCGGCCCCACGGTCGAGAGTTTCGACGAGACGCTGGCGCGCAGTCACGGCATCGTCACGACGTATATCGTGGCCTTCGCGGTGCTGATCGCGTTCGGCGTCGTGTACAACACGGCGCGCATCGCGCTCTCGGAGCGCGCCCGTGAGCTGGCGAGTCTCCGGGTGCTCGGCTTCACGCGCGCCGAGACATCCCGGATCCTGCTGGACGAGCAGGCCGTACTGGTTCTCGCCGCGCTGCCGCTCGGCTTCGTGTTCGGGTACGGCGGCGCCGCGCTGATCGTGATGGCGTTCGACACCGAGTTGTACCGGCTGCCGTTCGTATTGCACACCGCCACGTACGGCTATGCCGTCATCGTGATCCTGTTCGCGGCGCTCGTGTCCGCGCTGATCGTGCGGCGCCGCATCGACCGGCTCGATCTCGTGGCCGTCCTGAAGACGGGAGACTGACCCGATGAACCTGAGCCGCCGGGCATTGCTGTGGGGAGGTGCCGGCCTCGTCGCCGCGGGATTGCTCGCGTACACCTTCCGGCCGACTCCCATTCCCGTCGAGGTCACCGCGGTCGCGCGGGGACCTTTGCGGGTCACGATCGACGAGGAGGGCCGCACGCGTGTGCGGGATCGCTACGTGGTCGTGGCGCCGGCGACGGGTCGCGTGGCGCGGATCACCCTCGAAGAGGGCGCGCTCGTAACCCACGGCATGGTCGTGGCGCGCCTGTCGGCGGCCCCGCTCGACCCTCGCTCGCGCGAGCAGGCGCTCGCCCGGCTGCGGGGCGCGGAGGACGCGGAGCAGGCGGCGGCGGCCGCCGTCTCGGAGGCCCGCGCCGCGCTCGATCAGGCCACGCGGAACCGGGTCCGCGCGGAATCGCTGTTCGCGAAGAACCTGCTGGCCCCGGCGCAGCGCGAGGAGGCGGCACTGGCCGAGACCACCGCGGTGCGGCGTCTCCAGGCGGCGGACTTCACGGCGCAGGCGTCGGCGCACGACGTCGAGCAGGCACGCGCCGTCGTCGCCGGCCCGGCGTCGGGGGGCGCCGCCACCCTGCCGCTGGTGTCGCCGGTGCGCGGGCGCGTGCTGCGCATCCCCGAGAAGAGCGAGCGCGTGGTCACCGCCGGCACCCCATTGCTCGAGCTGGGCGATCCGGCGCGGCTCGAGATCGTGGTGGATCTGCTCTCCGAGGACGCGGTGAAGGTGCACCCCGGGGATCGCATGCTGGTCGGCGACTGGGGCGGCGACCGCCTGCTCGAAGCCCACGTGCGGGTGGTGGAGCCGTCCGGATTCACCAAGGTGTCGGCGCTGGGTGTCGAGGAGCAGCGCGTGCACGTCATCGCCGACCTGGACGAGACCCCGCCACAGCTGGGCGACGGCTACCGGGTGGAGACGCAAGTGGTGCTGTGGGAGGGGACCGCCCTCAAGGCGCCGGCGAGCGCGCTGTTCCAGGATGGCGACCAGTGGCGCGTGTTCGTGGTGCGGGATGGACGGGCTCGCTCACAGGTGGTGCAGGTCGGTCACCGCAATCCGTTCGAGGTGGAGATCGCCGGCGGCCTCGCGGCGGGCGACCTGGTGGTTCGTCAGCCGACGGACAAGCTCGCCGACGGTGTGCGGGTCGCGGCGCGCTCGCGGTAGACGGCCAGGCATTCCACCTCACGCCCCCGCACCACCCGCTTGCCCTTCATGGGGCCGCGCGAGGCCGTGACCACGGTGTATTGACGCTCGCCTCTCCCTCCGTCGACGTAGATCACCACCCAATCGCGCGTCTTGCCGAGGTCGTGCGCCCGCGCGGTGTTCGAGAACAGGGCCGTGTAGTGCCGGTCCCCCTGCATCGTGTGGAGGATGGGGAGCCACGCTTCGCGACGCGGATTGAACCGCCGCGGCGCGATGGTGCGGAGCGTTCCTGCCGCGGCGCGGCTGCGGTACTCCCGGTCCACGTGCAACAGCTCCTCGACCGGCGGCTCGGACGACACCGCCGCACTGCGCGGCACGCGTCCGAGCCGCGTCGCCAGCGCTTCGCGTACGCTGAGCAGGCGCTTCTCGCCGAAGGAACGGATCGCGGCCAGCCGCCCGTCGTGCGCCGCCGCTTCGAGATCCTCGAGCGTATCGATCCCGTGGTCGTGATGCAATCGCTCGGCGAGCGTCCGACCGATGCCTGGAACCGACGCCAGCAGCGTGACCGCATCGCTCTCTCCCCGCAGGCGATCCAGCATCGGCAGCCGGCCGGTCTCCACGAGATCACGGATCGCGCGAGCGATGGTCGTCCCGATGGCCGGCAGACGCTCGAGCCCGCCGATCCCTTCGCGGCGCAGGATCTCGCCGGCGGGCCGTTCGAGTCTCCGCACCTGGTCGGCCGCGTGACGGTAGGCCTCCACCCGGAACGGGTTCGCGCCCTGGCTCTCGAGCAGCACGGCCAGCTCCTCGAGCCGCGTCGCCACGGCGGCGTTCTGCGGCTCGAACGTCACGTGCGACTTCCCGCGCGCGCGGACTTCCCGGTTGTCCGGCTGGCCGTGCGGCTGACCGGCGCCAGGGTCTGCGCCGGCGCGCCCACCGGCACGACCAGGAGGGACGTCGGCAGGTCGTTCAGCAGCCGTTCGGTGGCGCTTCCCAGGATCAGTCGCTCGCCCCATCCCTTCCCGTGCGAGCCCACGACGAGCAGGTCCGCATTCCACGCGGCGGCCTCGTCTCGAATGGACTCCAGCACCGGTCCCTGGCGCGCGACGGTCTTCGCCTCGCTGCCGCGGAACAGCGGCCACACCCGCCGCGCCAGCGTGCGCTCGGCCAGCCGCGAGTACTCCGAGGGCGTGATGACGGATGTCACGTCGGGAAGCGGCAGCGGAGGCTCGATCACGCACAGGGCGCGCAGCTCAGCGCCCAAACGCTCCGCGAGATCACGCGTCACGGCAGCGACCGAGGCCGCGGCCTCCGACAGGTCGACCGCGCTCAGGATCCGATGGAACGGCGTGCCGCGACCGTCCACCCGCGGTCCCACCACCAGGACGGGCAGTGCGATGGTGCGCACGCAGTTGTGCGCCGTGCTCCCGCCCGTCCAGCGGCGCAACGCGACGTGGTGCCGGCCACCCAGCACCACGGCATCCGCGGCGACGTCGCGCGCGACGTCGCGCAACACGGCGGCCGGAGAGCCGGGCCGTACCATCAAGCGGCGGATCGTTGCTTCGGGGACGTGCCCGTGCAGCGTCTTTTCGACGCGGCGGCGCGCGGCCGCGATGAGTGCCGCCTGCAGCTCAGCGGAGCGTTCGACGATCTCTTCCTCCGCGAAAGCCAGCCACATCTCGCGCACCGCATGCACCGGGATGCACTCGCCCTGCAGCGCCTGCGCTAGACTCATGCCGAGCGCGGCCGCCGCCGCTGCCTGGGGCGATTCATCCACACCGACAAGAACCCGTTTCCAGGACATCGACGTTCCTCCCGTGTTCTCGTGCAACGTTCTGTAACTCGAGGTGAAGAGATCTTGAGGCAGCACGGAGATTTCCTTGCCTCACGCTCGCTTCACGGGTGCTTCAGGATGGCCGCGGCAAGTTGCGCGCAGAGAAAGGAGTGTTGCGTGAAGCAGATTCGCCGGGTACTCGGCGCGGTCAGTCTCTACACTCCCAGCCCGAAGGCGGCGCTCACCGCCGCCGAAGTGGCGGCGGTGTTCCATGCCGACTTGACCATGCTGACGGTGCTAAGTGATCCGTGGGAGCTCGTCCGGCCCGACGAAGTCGAGGGGTTCCGGCGCACCCAGAGCGGCTCTCCCGCGGACCTGGCGGCGGCGCGCGCCGTCGAGCGGCTGCAGGCGCTGTGCGGGCCCGCGGTGCTGTCGGCTCCCAGCGTGTCGTATCGCCCCGCGTTCGGGTGGCCCAGCATCGAAATCGCGCGGTGCGCGGAAGAGGTCGGCGCCGACCTGATCGTACTCGGCAAGGGCGAAGAGATCGCGCGGGGGGGCACCGAGAACGTGACGACCGCGACGATGCGGCGTTGCCATGTGCCCGTGCTGGTGTCGCCGGCGGGGCATCGCGCCTACCGACGCGTGCTGGCGTGCGTGGACGACAGCCCCCACGCGATGGACGTGTTCGAAGCGGCACAGGCGACCGCCGAGGGCTTCGGAGCGCATCTCGTGGTGCTGCACGTGGAGCAGGCGGCGGCAGGCGTGCTGGCTCCGGGAGAGCGCCGACCCTGGCTGCGCCACGTCGAGCAGGGTGGGAACGGCCATGGGGGGGCGGCGGTCGCGCCGTGCGAGACCATCGTGCGGCAGGGCGACGTGACTTCGGAGATACTGGCCGAGTGCCGGGCCGAGGACGCCGACCTGGCCGTCTTCGGCTACCGTCGCGGGATGAACTACGGCGAGCCCGGCGCGGTCACCTCGGTCGCCGCGCGGTTGCTGCGCCGCGCGTCCTGCGCGCTGCTGGCGGTGCCGGTCTAGTCACTTCCGATCACTTCGGATACATCGAGACGGCGAACC
>DATGDE010000044.1:0-2757 GCA_035311125.1 Gemmatimonadales bacterium | reverse complement strand
GTAGTAGAGAAAGACTCCAGCCTGCCCGCTGTCGAGCAGCGGCAGGATGTGGGGGTGGTTGAGCGGCGCGGCGATCGCGATCTCGCGGAGAAACCGCTCGTGGCCGAGTGCGGCGGCGAGCTCGGGGCGGAGGACCTTGAGCGCCACCCGGCGGTGGTGCTTGCGGTCCTCGGCCAGATATACCGTCGCCATGCCTCCGTGGCCGAGCTCGCGCACGATCGTGTAGCGGCCGGCGAGGGCAGACTCGAGGCGCTTCAGCGGGTCGCCCATCAGTACCGCGGTTCCCCCACCAGTTGCGCCAGCTCGCGCCGCACGCTGTCCCGCGCAGCCCGCCACGGCGCATAGTCCGGATTCTCCCGGAGGGTCAGATACCGGCTGTACGCGTGGATCGCTCCGGTCCTGTCTCCAGTTGCCGCCGCCAGGCGTCCCTCCTCGCGCAGGAATTCCGGGAGCGACCGGTAGAGTCCTTCATGCGAGCGGAGGTAGATCCTCCGCCGGCTGGCGGCGAGGGCCCTGGCAGTGTCGCCGTAGTGTGCCAGGAGCCGGGCCAATGTCAGGTTCGCCACCTCCTCCAGCGGCGGGAACGGCAAGGCGAGATAGCCGGCCGGCAACGGCGCGTCCTGCACGACGGAGTCGAGGTGAACGAGAGCCGCGCGTACGTTGCCGCCGCGCGCCCGGGTCAGGAACACGGTGATCAGCCCGACGCACCCGGCGGAGTTGTACGAAGGCTCGACCTCGCGTTCGAGTTGCCGAAGGGCGCGCTGCGCGCTGGCGGTGTCGCCGTGGGCCACCCGCCAGAGCGCGCTCCAGCAGCGCGCTTGCGTGCGCTGGACGGGCGTGGGAGCCGGTGAGACCCGGCCTGCGGCAATCCGCTCGAGGAATGCGCCCTGTACCGCGACGACACCGTCCTGCGGCCCGTCCAGGAACAAGGCGTCGCGCACCACCCACGCCGCCCACGCGCTCGGCGGTCGTGAGGGTGCAGACAATGCCACGCCCTGTTGCCACTGCCGGTAGTAGCCTCTCCATCGCGAGTAGGTGCCATCGTCGCTACTGAGAAGCCTCTCGCCCACTTCCTTCTGCATCACCCGGTCCGCCAACGCTAGGCCTCGTCCGACCGCCGCCGCGTCGTAGGGTACCGAGCCGCTGTCCGCTTGCGTCGCGAGGAGACGCCCGGCTTCCACGGTGTCGCCGCGCAACATCGCGAGGCGCCAGCGGCAGCCGGGGATTTGTGCGGCCAGGAAGCCGTCCGGCGCCGTGGCGGCGAAGCGCTCCAGTCGCTGCCGGATCAGCGCGGTGTCCTCCTCGAGGAACGCCAGCTCCAGCAGGTGCCACCATGCCCACCCGTTTTTCGGCTCCACGCGCACCGCGGTTTCGAGCGCCTGCCGGGCGGCCGGTTGCCAATTCGGCACGCTCGCGATGGGCCCGTACTGGGCCAGGTCATAGCCCAGGTCGGCCCAGAAGTGGCTCTCCGGCACGGCCTCTGCCAGCGCACGGTATTGCGCGATGCGCTCCGCCTCGGTGCGCGTCGCGCCGAAGCGCCACCCCGCGAGCGGCAGCAGGTACGCCCGCTGGGTCGGGGTCAGCTGATCCTGATGCTCCCAGGCGAATCGCACGTAGGCGGAGTCCCTGTCGCCTTCGCCATTGGCGTACACGGCGAGGGCCGCGGCCACCATCGTGGAGTCGGCGGCGAAGGCAGCACGGTACAGGTCGTTCCCCTTCTTCAGGTCGATCGTCTGGTTCCCGGCCAGTAAGGCCTGAATCGCACGCGGCTTGAAGCGGGCCAGCTGGGGCAACCGGTTCGTCGGGATCCCCTGGTCCTGCGCCAGCAGCTGCCACGCAAGCCGATCCACCATGACCAGCCACTCGTCGCGCCTGCCCTCCACGCTCGTCGAGCGGACCCGGACCGCGCCGCTCGGCACCGCCACGAGCTCCCCGGTGAGCACCAGACTCGTGTCGGTCGCCACGAGGGAGCCCCGGATCAGTTTGCCTGCCCCGACGGTGCGCGCCACTCGGAGCTCGCCGGCCCCATCGAGCGGCGCGGCGAGCGTCCCGCCGGCATCCCTCCAGAGCTTCTGCACGGAAGGTGGGTACGCGATCCGCGGCCCGAACTCCCCGGTGATTTTCATGGCGAAGAGATCGGGCAGTCCCTGAGCCAGCTGGCGCAGAGTGCTCGCGGTATCCGTGCTCACGAGCCGGAATGGCAGCACGGCGACCACGGTGGAGTCGATGGTCAGAGGATAGGAGCTCGCGGGCGCCGTGGTGGAGCGGGTCTTCAGAACCACGATGCCGGTCGCCGCAGCCAGCACGGTGACCCCGGCAAAGGCCAGCCGGCGTCCTCGATGACTCCGCTCTCGACGGATCGGCTTGGCCAACGCCTCGACGAATTCCGCCGCCGTGTGGAACCGGTCAGCGGGCGTTCGGGCCAGGACTTTCGTGAGCGCCGCCTCCACCCCGGCCGGCACCGTATCCCGCACTACCGACACCCGCGGCAGCGGCTCGCTCAGCTTCTTGACGAGGATCGACTGCGGCGTGGGTCCCGTGTACGGCGTCTCCCCGGCCAGCATCTCGTACACGACGCACCCGAGCGAATACAGGTCCGACCGGCCATCCAGGTCCTGACGTCCCGCGGCCTGTTCGGGGCTCATGTACGCCGGGGTCCCGACGGCCTGCCCAGTCTCGGTCAGCTGCTCGCGGCCTGCAGCCACGATCGCCTTGGCGATCCCGAAATCCGCCACCACCGCATGACCGGACGCGAGC
>DATGDE010000043.1:0-8313 GCA_035311125.1 Gemmatimonadales bacterium | reverse complement strand
GTGCTCGGAGTCGACCGGCACGATCTCCCCGCCGCCCGTGCGCGCCGCCTGCAGCACGAGCTCCCCCGCCATGACGAGCGTCTCCTTGTTGGCCAGCGCCACCCGCTTGCCGGCGCGCAGCGCCGCGAGCGTGGCCTCGAGCCCCGCGGCGCCGACGATGCCGTTCACGACGATGCCCACGTCCGGATGCGTCGCCGCCTCGACGAGGCAGGCCGCCCCCTTCCCGCTCCCCGCTTCCCCCTTCCCGCCGTTGACGATCCCGACGTACGCGGGCCGGAACCGCGCCGCCTGCGCCCGCAGCAGCTCCGCGTTGGAGTGGGCGGTCAGGGCGACGACGCGGAACCGCTCCCGGTGTCGTTCGAGCACCGTCAGGGTCGAGCAGCCGATCGATCCCGTCGAGCCGAGTACCGCCACGCCGATCGTCATACGAGTCCCATCACGCGGAACAGCCCCGCCGCGACCGGAATGACGAAATACAGCGAGTCGAGGCGGTCGAGCACGCCGCCGTGCCCCGGGATGAGGTGCGAGGAGTCCTTCACGCCCGCTTCGCGCTTGAGCAGCGACTCGGCCACGTCGCCGATCTGGCCCACTACACCGACCGCGCCGCCCACGAGCGCGAGCTGCAGCGTGCTCAGCGACAATCCGACGCGCGGCAGCCCCCACCGCCCCAGGATCAGCGCGCCGGCCACGGCGGCGACGAACCCACCGATCGCGCCCGCCCACGTCTTGTTGGGCGACAGCACCGGAGCGAGTTTCGGTCCGCCGATCAGGTGCCCCGCCGCCATCGCCGCCGTGTCGCACATCCAGGTGAGAACCATCGGCAGCAGCACGAGCACCGCGAGCGGCCAGCTCTTCACGCCCGCGTGGGCGCCGTGACGAATGGCGATCACAAAGGACGGCAGCGCCGACGCGTACAGCGCCCCGAACACCGTGATCGCGACGGCGGGAAGCGGCCGTCCCGAGGGCCCGCGGGTCCGCGTGGCCAGTGCCAGCACGCCGAGCACCCACAGGGCGCCCACGAACAGCGCGGGCTCTGCCCAGCGCGTCTCCGAGCCCTTGGCCCAATAGGTCGCCAGGGGAATCGCGGCGGCGGCGGCGAGACCGATGCCGTCGAGCGGATCGAGCTGCTGCCGCCGGGCGAGGCCGTACACTTCCCGGGCGCCAAGGACGCCCAGCAGCGCCAGGACCGCAGCCAGCGGCCACCCACCCCACCACACGATTCCCACCACCGCGGGAATCGCCACGACCGCGAACGCAATGCGCTTGAGGAGATTCCCCGTCATCCGGTCTTCACGGTCCCGAAGCGGCGCTCACGCCGTTGATAGTCCAGGATTGCCGTGAACAGGGTGCGCCGGGTGAAATCCGGCCAGAGCACCGGCGTCAGGTACAGCTCGGCGTAGGCCAGCTGCCACAGCAGGAAATTGGAGATGCGTTGCTCGCCGGAGGAACGGATCAGCAGATCGGGATCGCCCCAGGGGGCCGTATAGAGCCGCGCGGCCAGCGCCTGCTCGTCCACTTGCTCCAGACGCCGCGTCCCCCGCAGGACTTCTTCCGCCAGGAGCCGCGCCGCATGGACGATCTCGGCGCGCGAGGAATACGAGATGCAGAGGTTGAGCGCTAGCCGCGTCCCGCTGCGCGTTTCCGCCTCCACCCGCTCCACCGCTGCGCGGCCGCCCGGCGTCAGTCGCGCGCGGTCGCCCAGTATGCTCACCCGGACCTGCTGGGCCGTGAGCTCGCCGATTTCCGACCCGATGTACTCCTCGAGCAGATCCATCAGCGCCGAGATTTCCGTGGCGGGGCGCTTCCAGTTCTCCTCGGAGAAGGCGAACAGGGTCAGCACCTCGACCCCCGCCTCGATCGCGCCTTCGACGACCTCCCGCACGGCCTTCATTCCGGCGCGGTGGCCGAACGGGCGTGGCAGATGCCGCTCGCGCGCCCAGCGGCCGTTGCCGTCCATGATGATGGCGACGTGGCGCGGCACCCCACCATGCAGCCGGATCTGCGCCAGCAGGTCGTCGCCCATCAGACTTCCATGATCTCGGCCTCTTTCGCCTTGACCGCGTCCTCGACCAGCTTCAGATGATCGTCGTGCAGCTTCTGCACGTCCTTTTCCGCATGTTTCTTCTCGTCCTCGGAGACGTGCTCGGCCTTCTTGATCCGGTTGATCGCCTCGGTGCGCGCGTGGCGGATCGCCACGCGGCCCTCCTCGGCGAACTTGTGCACGACCTTGACCAGCTCCCTGCGGCGCTCCTCGTTCAGCGGCGGGATCGGAATCCGGATCAGGTTGCCATCGTTGGACGGCGTGAGGCCGAGATCAGAGGCGAGGATGGCCTTCTCCACAGCCTTGAGCAGGGTCTTGTCCCACGGCTGCACCGTGAGCAGCTTCGGCTCCGGCGCGGCGACGCTCGCCACCTGGTTGAGCGGCATCTCGTTGCCGTACGCCTCGACTTTCACGAGATCGAGCAGCGACGTCGTCGCTTTCCCCGTGCGCACGGTCGAGAACTCCCGCCGTACCGCCTCCACGGCCTTGTCCATCGCCGTCCGCGCCTGCTTGGTGTGGTCTCCGAGAGTCATTGCACGATGGTGCCGACGCGCTCGCCGGTCAGCACTCTGGCCGTCGCGCCGGGCTGGTTGATGTTGAACACCACGATCGGCAGCCGGTTCTCCTTGCACAGCCCGAAGGCGTTGGCGTCCATCACGGCGTACCCGTTCACCAGCGCTTCCTGGAAGGACAGCTGCGGCAGGAAGCGGGCGTTCGGGTCCTTCTTGGGATCGGCCGTGTACACGCCGTCCACGTTCGTCGCCTTCAGGATCACGCGCGCTTCGATTTCCAGCGCGCGCAGCACCGCCGCCGTATCCGTCGAAAAGTACGGGTTCCCCGTGCCCCCCGCGAAGATGACCGTGCGGCCCTTCTCGAGATGCCGCACGGCGCGACGCCGGATGTAGGGCTCGGCCAGCTCCTCCATCCGGATCGCCGTCATGACGCGGGTGTTGAGGCCCTTCTTCTCCATGATGTCCTGGAGCGCCAGCGCGTTGATGACGGTGGCCAGCATCCCCATGTAGTCGGCCGAGACGCGGTCCATGCCCTGATCGCTCGCCGCCGCGCCGCGCACGATGTTGCCGCCGCCCACCACCAGACCGAGCTGCACGCCGGTCGCCGACACCTGCGTGAGCTCGTTGGCCAGCCGGTCGATCACACCGAAATCGATGCCGCTGCGCTCGCCGCCGGCCAGCGCCTCGCCCGAGATCTTGAGCAGGGCCCGCGGGTAGGCGAGCGTGCCCACGCTACTCGCCCCCGAGCTCGAAGCGGGTGAAGCGGCGCACCTCGATCTTCTCCCCGGTCTTGGCCGCGAGCGCCCGCACCAGATCGCCGACGGTCTGCTTGTCGTCCTTGATGAACGTCTGCTCCAGCAGCACGTTCTCCTGATAGAACTTCTTGAGCATGCCCTCGACGATCTTGGCGCGGATGTTCTCCGGCTTCTTCTGCTCGATCACCTGGGCCTCATAGATGCGCCGCTCCCGCTCCACCACCTCGGCCGGCAGATCCTCGATGCGCACGGCGACCGGCCGGGCCGAAGCGATCTGGAGCGCCACGTCCTTGGCGAGCGCGCGGAAGTCGTCGGTCAGCGCGACGAAGTCCGTCTCGCAATTCAGCTCGACGAGCACGCCCACTTTGCCGTTGAAGTGCACGTAGGACTCGATCAGGCCTTCGCCCGCCGCCTTGGCCGCCCGCTTCTCGGCCTTGCCGGCGTACTTCACCCGCAGGATCTCCTCGGCCTTGGCCATGTCGCCGCCGGATTCCTCCAGCGCCTTCTTGCAGTCCATCATGCCGGCGCCGGTCTTGGCACGCAGCTCGGCCACCAGTTTCGCAGGTATCTCTTTCACGCTCGTCATCTCCGGTCACTCCTCATAAGAACGCCGCCCCCCTGCCGTCTGGCTCGAAGGGCGGCGAAGTCGGTCGAACGAATCACGACCCTCCCCGAGGTGGGGTTAGGACTCGCTCCCTGCCGCTGGCTCCGCCGCTGGTTCCGCTGCCGGCGCGTCTTCCGCCTTGAGCCGGGCGGCGATCGCTTCGGGCTTGGGCCGGCGCTTGCGGCGCGCCGGACGCTTCTTCCGGTCGCCCTCCGCCTCCGCCTCGACCCCGGTCTCCGTCGAATACGTCACGGCCTCCGCATCCTCGGAGACGTCGCGCATCGGCTGCTGGCGCCGCGCCTCCGAGATCACCTCCGCCACCGCGACGGCGATCAGCGATACCGCACGGATCGCGTCGTCGTTCCCGGGGATCGGCACGGTGATCAGATCCGGGTCGGCGTTGGTGTCCACGATGGCCACGACCGGAATCCCCAGCTTGTTCGCCTCGGCGACCGCGATCCGCTCCTTCTTCGCGTCGACCACGAACAGCGCGCCCGGCAACCGACCCATCTGCTTGATGCCGGACAGGTTCTTGTCGAGCTTCACGCGCTCCCGGTCCAGCAGCAGCTGCTCCTTCTTCGTGTAGTGCTCGAACTCCCCTTCCGCCGCTCCCTGCTCCAGATCCTTCAGCCGCTTGATCTGCTTCTTGATCGTCTGGAAATTGGTGAGCGTCCCGCCCAGCCAGCGCTCCGTGACCCAGAAGCCGCCGGCGCGCTGCGCCTCACCCTGGATGATGAGCTTGAGCTGCTTCTTGGTGCAGACGAACAGCACGCCTTCGCCGCGCAACACGACCTGCCGCAGCAGCTCCTGAGCCTGCTCGAGCTGCCGCAGCGTCTTCTGGAGATCGATGATGTAGATCCCGGAGCGTTCGGCGAAGATGAACCGGCGCATCTTCGGATTCCACCGCCGCGTCTGGTGGCCGAAATGCACACCGGCTTCCAGCAGATCCTGCACCTGAGGATGCGTCATGCACTTCCTTTCTTGGGTTTTGGTCCGCCGCCGCCGTCATTTTCGAAGCCACCCTGCGCCGCAGGGACCCAGCTCCGAATCGGGCGACGTGAGTATTTTCAGCCATCAGCCATCAGCCTGCAGCCATCAGCGAACTAGTCTGCTGAGGGCTGACGGCTGACGGCTCCTCTTACCGCTTGCTGAACTGGAACCGCTTCCGCGCCCCTGCCCGGCCCGGCTTCTTCCGCTCCACGGCCCGCGGGTCGCGCGTCAGCAGGCCCTGCTCCCGCAGCTTCCGGCGGTGCTGCTCGTCGGCGAGGCACAGCGCCCGGGCGATCCCCATCCGCATGGCCCCCGCCTGACCGGTGACGCCGCCGCCACGGCAGATGCCCTTCACATCGAAGGCACCCAGCGTGTCGGTCGCCGTGAACGGCTGCTGAATGTGCGACACGAGCGAGGCGCGCGGGAAGAAATCCCCCAGCGTCCGCCCGTTGATGTTCCATTTACCCGAGCCGGGTGTCAGATACACCCGCGCCACGCTCTCCTTGCGGCGCCCGACGGCATGCCAGCGCAGTTCCGGCGTTTCAGTCATTTCGTCCCCTCGAGCAGCAGCGGCTGCGGCTGTTGGGCCGCGTGTGGGTGCGTCGGTCCGGCGTACACCTTCAGCATCTGCTTCACGTGCTGGCGCGACAGCGTGGTCTTGGGCAGCATCCCCCACACCGCCTGCTCGATGACGCGCTCGGGGTGCTTGGCCAGGACCTTTTTCACCGGCGTGAACCGCTCGTGCCCCATGTATCCGGTGTGCCGGAAATACCGTTTCTGGTCCAGCTTCCGGCCCGTGAGCTTCACCTGCTCGGCGTTGACGACGATCACCGCGTCACCGCTGTTCAGATGTGGCGTGAAGGTCGGCTTGTGCTTCCCGCGCAGGATCTGCGCGACGCGGCTCGCCAAACGGCCGAGTGGTTGTCCCGCGGCGTCCACCACGAACCACTGGTGCGTGACGTCTTCTTTGCGCAACGTGAACGTCTTCATGGCTACCGGTATCGTCCCGATTTTTGACAGACAGGCAGTATACCCGGGCCGCTAAGGCCCTGTCAACTTGAGGGTTCCGAGGATTCGGGGTGCCCATCGGGCGCCAGCGTCACGAGCACCGTCCCCTTCTCCACCGCCATCCCCGGCCGGACATGGACCTTGACCACCCGCCCGGGACGTTGGGCGCGGAGCTCGTTCTCCATCTTCATCGCCTCCACCACGACCAGCGGTGCGCCGGCGCCCACCTGCTGACCCTCCGTCACTTCGACGCGCACCACCAGACCCGGCATCGGCGCCACCACCGCGCCGCCAGCCGGGCCGCCTGCCTTGCGACCCGTCAGGGCCTGAATCGCCCGCGTCCGCTCATCCACGGCTTCCACTTCGGCCCGCTCCCCCACGGCCCCCAATGCCCAACGCGCACCGCCCCCTTCCCCCCGTCCAGCCAGCGGCTGTGCGGCGACGGTCCACGACTCGCCGGCCAGCAGCAAATGGTAGAGGGGGGTCCCGGGGATTGCCGCCAGGTGGGCCTCGAGCCACGCTCCATCAATGCAGACACGGCCGCCGTCCACCTCGACTTCCGCGGCGCGCGTCCCGATGCGGACGTAGTACTTCACTGGGCAGCCTCGAGGTGCGCGACCGTCTCCACCTGCGCCGTTTGTGGAAACAGATCGAACGCCTCCACCGCGCGCAGCCGGTAATTGACGTTCAGGCGCTGGAGGTCCCGGGCGAGGGTCGCCGGATCACGCGACAGATAGGCGAGGCGCGGCACGGGATCTCCCGTCAGTCGCAAGGCGACGTCCCAGTGAAGGCCGGCTCGCGGAGGGGCCATGACTACGACCTGGGGCGCGGGGAGGCCCGGCAGCAAGTCCTCCACCCGACCGGCGATGCAACGGACCTGATCACCGAGCGCGGCGAGATCGGACCTGCCGCGCGCCCAGGCCACCGTCTTCTCGTCCGCGTCGACGCTGACGACCCGCGCGCCGCGTGCGGCCAGGAGCTGCGCCGTATCGCCGGCGCCACCGTAGAGATCCCACGCCTGCATCCCGCGGACGTCCCCCAACCCCTCCACCGCCCAGCGACGGGCGGCACGGCTCATCTCCGATTTGACCTCATCGAACGCAGTCGGCGGAAATCCCGTGGCGGGGCCCGCGACCACACGCGGCGCACCGTCCATCGGCTGCCACCAGCACACGACCGCTTCCCCCTTCTCCCCCTCCGCCAGCGCGGCCCGCAGCCGGTCGGCCGTGCGCCACGGCTCCCCCGAAGACTCCACCACGAGATGGCGCGTGCCCTCGCGGTCGAGCCGCAGCGTCATCCGCGTGGCCCGCTCGGGCAGCAGATCGAGGTGCGGCTGCAGCTCCCGCCACAGCGACATCAACCGCGCGTCCGCGATGCGGCAATCGACGAGCGGGAACACCCGGTCCGGCCGGTCATACGGATGAAAGCCGGCGATCAACTCGGCGCCCCCCGCACCGCCCCGCCCCCGTCGCACGGCGAGAGTGACACTGGTCCGGTAGCGCCACTGTTCGCCGGCCGCCGTGATCGCGGGATCGGGAACGTCGAGCTTCCCGATGCGGCGCAGGGCGTCCCCGACGATCGTCCGCTTCGCCTGGAGCTGCGCCTCGTACGACAGGTGCTGCAGCTGGCAACCGCCGCAGCGGTCCACGCCGTAGTGCGGGCAGGGCGGCGCCACACGGACCGCTGCGGGCTCGACGATCTCGGTGGCATCGCCCCGCGCGAAGGTGCGGTGCATGCGCAGGCTCTCGGTCCGCAGGGCCACCCGCTCGCCCGGTGCCGTGCGCGGCACGAACACCGCCCGCCCGTCCCCCAACCGGCCCACTCCGTCCCCGCCCGCGGCGATCCCCGAGACCGCCACGACCTCGGTACTCATTGCAGTCCGTCCCGCCGCGCTTCGGTCAACCAGAGGGAGGGAGCGGTCGGTTGCCGAGCGATCGGTCCCCCCCCGGCGCCGGCCGTCCGGTGCGCATCGGCGAGCAACGCCGCGACGATCGCGACGGGCCGCAGCAGCGGATCGCTCACCGGCTCGCCCAACAGCCGCGCACCGGCGCGGTCGAGATAGCCGATATCGATTTCCCCGCGGCGAAACTCGGGATCGGCGAGCACGCGCAAGTGAAACACCTGCGAGGTGGGAATCCCCACGATCACCAGTTCGCGCAGCGCGCGCTCCATCCGTTGCAGCGCGGCCGCGCGATTCTCGCCCCAGGCGATCAGCTTCGCCAGCAGCGGATCGTAGTAGAGCGTGACGTCGTTGCCCGCCTCGACGCCGCCGTCCCAGCGAATGCCGGGCCCACCGGGGGCGCGCAGGTACTGCACGGTGCCCGTGGCAGGCAGAAACCCGTCGAAGGGATCCTCCGCCGTGATCCGGCATTCGATCGCATGCCCCCGCGGCTGCAGTAGGCC
>DATGDE010000042.1:0-5813 GCA_035311125.1 Gemmatimonadales bacterium | reverse complement strand
GAGACGTGATCACGATGGCGACGTGCCCGGTGCGGCGTAGCTCGCGGGCAAGGTGCCGGACGTGTTCCGGAATGCCGCCGGGACGCGGGTGGAAGTCTTCCGTAACCAACGCTACTCGCATGGCCCTCGGATTCAGACGTTGCACCAAGCTTGCCGCGTCTCGCGGGGAGCGCTACCATGACCCTGCCCCCGCCCATGCTTCCGAGACGAGCGGAGTGCCCGTCGCGGAGTGCTCATGGCCCTCGTTCCCGTCGTCGACGCGCGCAGCTCCAGGTGGTTCCATGCGGTGCCGCGTCACGTCTACGCGGCCCGCGACCCGTGCTGGACGCCGGTGATCCCCGGACAGGAAGCCGCCCTTTTCGACGCCGCCCGCAACGCGGCACTGCGGGCCACCGAATCGGCTCGCTGGTGCGTCGTGCAGAACGGACACCCGATCGCCCGCATCGCCGCGTTCGCACCTCACGCGCTGCCCGAAGCCGGGTACATCGGGTTCTTCGAGGCACCGAACGACCTGCCCTTGGCCCGGACGCTGTTCAGCGTGGCCGAGGACTGGCTCGCTCGCCGCCAGCGGCGCACGATCTTCGGCCCGATCACGATCAACCCGCGCGATCAGATCGGCCTGCTGGTCGAAGGATTCGACGAACCCGCGACGCTCCTGACCCCGTATAACCCGCCGTACTACGCGGAGCTGTTCACAGGAGCCGGGTATCATCCGGCCGTCGGGCTGCGGTCATACGCCTGGCGACCGGAGATGACCGACCGGCGCGGCATGCTCCGCGTGGGAGAGCGGATCGCGGCCCGGGGGACGGTCGCGATACGGACGATCGATCCGCGGCGCCTCGAAGACGAGGCGCGGCTCATCGCCGGGATGCTCAATCGTGTGTTCGCGCACGTCTGGGGCTACCCGCCGGTGACCGAGGCCGAAGCGCTCGATCTCGCCCGTGACCTCCGTGCCATCGTGGACCCGCGACTTTGCCTGATCGCGATGCACGGGTCCGAGCCGGTTGGCGTCGCCCTCACCATTCCCGACGCCAACTGGCTGATCCGGCGAATCAACGGTCGACTGTTTCCCTTCGGGTGGCTCACCGCGCTCCGCCTGCGCCGCCGGATTCCACGGGCGCGCTTCATGGCGCTCGGCGTGCTGCCCGGCCGGGCGACGGGGACGGCGATCCAGTTGATGCTGGCGACTCATCGAGCGCTGCTCGCGCGCGGCTATCGCTACGCGGAGCTGTCCCAGGTGTTCGACGACAACCACCCGATGCGCCGGCTGCTCGAGCGGATGGGGTGCCCGACGATCAAGCGCTACGCGGTGTTCGAGCGATCTCTCAGCGAGGGCGAACCCGCATGACCCACACCGAGAAGGTCCATGTCCTGTTCGGCGCGCTGATGGCGCTCATGGGCGCATCGGCGGCATGGGCGTACCGCCACCCCCGGAGCCCGATCCGCTTTGTGTGGCCCGTGAGCGCCTTCCTGCTCGGCTTCTTCATGTTCGTGCCGGTCGAGCGCCAGACGCGGACCTACGTCGACGTAGGCTGGTGGGATACGTTCCGTAGCGCTTTTCCGGCGAATGTTGTGGAGCTGCGCGATTTCGCTTCGGCCTGGATCGCGAAGCTGGCCATGTTCCATGTGCTCGAACACAAGGTCGTCGGCCTGCTCGGGATGGTCGCCGGCGTCGTGGAATTCCAGCGCGCCCGGGGGACGCTCGGTGAGACCGGCTGGCGCTGGGCCCTTCCCATTGCCCTGATCGGCGTCGGCCTCGCCCTCGGGCTGCATGGCGGCAACGCGGAGCACCTGCCCCACCACGTCGAGGTGGTCCACCATCGCATCATGGGGGGCTGCTTCGTCGCCGGTGGCGCATTGCTCGGGCTCGTCGAGGTAGGCGCACTGCGCGCGGATCCATGGCGCGCGATGTGGACCGTGCTCCTCATGGTGGCTGGCATGGACTTGGTGTTGTTCTATCGGATCCACTAGGGCAATCGCCCGGAGTGTCGACGTATGCGCGTGCTGGTGCTCGGTTGCGGTGAGATGGCGCAGGTCGCCATCGCGGATCTGGTCCGTCACGAGGTGTTTCGGGAGGTGATGGTCGCGACCCGCCGGGTCGATGCGGCCGAGCAGTTTCTCTCCAGCCTGCCGACCCGTACGATCCGCCTGTCCGCGCATCCGGTCGACGTCCAGGATCGCGCCGCTCTCGTTCGGCTGATGAAGGGTTGTGACGCCGTGTGCAATCTCGCCGGCCCGAACTACCGTAACGCGATCCCGGTTGCGAAGGCGGCGATCGCCGCCGGGGTGTCCCTCGTGGACGCCATGGACGATTGGGAGACGTACCTCGAGATGCTGGAGCTCGACGAACCGGCTCGCAACGCCGGCGTCACCGTGGTGACCGGGCTCGGGGCAAGCCCGGGCGTGACGAACGTGCTGGCCCGCTATGGCGTGGAGCGGCTCGACCGCGTGAGCGAGATCCGCACCGCCTGGGTGATGCGAGGCTCGGATCTGGGCGGGCCGGCATTGAGCCGCCACCTCCTCTACTCTTTGCCCTCCCGGGCGTTCGTGTTCGAAGCCGGTCGGATGCGCGAGGTGCGCCCGTTCTGTGACGGACGGGAGACGGTCCGCTTCCCCGAATTGGGCGACGTCGAGGTGTACCACATCGGGCATCCCGAGCCCTTCATGCTCGCCCACTGCTTTCCGAACATCCGTTACGCGGATGACAAGGCGGCATTCCTCCCGACGGGAATCGCCGATCAGATCTTCACGGTCGGGCCCGGAGCGAGGGCCGGGGGACCCGATGCGTTGGATGCCGCTGCCGACGCGCTGTACCGTACCGCAAAGGACATGGTCGACGTTCCGAAGACGGGGGCGCTGCGGACCGAGGTCCGCGGCGAGCGAGACGGGAAGCGGGTGCGGCTCGTCTATACTGCCGCGGGCCGGATCGGCCTCGGCACCGGGGTGCCGGCGGCGATCGGCGCGCAGCTCCTGGCGATCGGGAAGATCGCCAAGCGCGGTGTGCACCCTCCGGAGCGGTGCCTCGATCCAGAATGGTTTCTGCAGGCCGTGGACGTACGCAATATCGGGAAGGTGATCGAGGAGGTCGTCGAAGAGTGAGTCGCGTGGCGCCGGTGGAGTGGTTCACGGCCGTCTTCGCCGTCGCCTACGGCTTGCTGATCTGGCTGATCGGTGGCTCCGGGCCGGCGGTAGAGGGCTGGCTGGTCGTGGACGTCGGGCTTGCCGGGGCGGCGCTCGTGGGTTTGCCGCTGCTCCGCCGGGCACGCTCGCCGGTGCTGCAGTACCTGGGTGTCGGACTGCCGATGCTGGCTTTCTATATCATCTATCGACAGTCGCCGCTCGCCCTCTCCCAGACACATGGTGCGTGGCACGAGGCCACGATCGCGACCCTCGATCGGCAGTTCGTCCCGCGGCTCGCCACGACGCCACCTGAAGTGGTACGCGAATGGCTCGCCTTCAGTTACCTGACGTACATCCCGATCCTGGTGGGGGGAACCGCCGCGCTCTTCGGCTTGACGGCACGAGGTGTGGACGCGCCGGCCGAGCGGACGGTTCGGCAGGTGTGCCTCGCCCTCGCGAGCTGCTATGTCGTCTTCGTCTGCTACCCGGTCCTCAGCCCGCGCTTCACCGAACCCTCGCTCCAGGCCGCGCGACTTGGCGCCGGGATCTTCTCCCGGCTTGCGGTGCTGAACCAGCAGCACGGCATGGTACACGGAGACTCGTTTCCGAGCGCTCACCTCGCAGCGACGGTCGTTGTTCTCACGGCGCTGTATGAATCCCGTCGGGTGCTGTTCTGGGGGCTCTTGCCGATCGCCGTCAGCCTCTCCGTGGGGGCCGTCTATTTCGGTTACCACTACGTCACCGATGTTCTCGCCGGCGCGGGTGTGGGGTTCGTGGCTGTCGGCATCGATCGCTGGCGCATGAGCAAGCGCGCCACAGCGCCTTGGGCTGGGGGGTAACGGCCGACCAGCAGGGGGCCCGTGCCCTGGGGATCGCCTCGCACTTGATCCTCGACCTCCTGACGCACGCTCATGACATCTCGAGGCGATCGACTCCGGAGACTCGAGCGGGCACTACGAGCGGCCTGAGAGAAGCTCGGCTTCCTGGTCGTTGTTCCTCGGATTCGGGCTGAACCTCACCCCCTGTCCCCGGAGCGTCCCCCATCCGGTGGCGCCGGCTACGGCAATGATCTCGCGACGGCGAGCCGGCGCACCGCCCAACCCCAGAGGAAGACCCAGGCGACCGGCGCGGCCCGCACCAGCCCCGCCCCGGCGACGCGCTGCTGCGCGAGGGTGTACGCCGTGCAGATGAGTCCCGGGAAGTGCAGGTAGACGATGCCGAGCGCCATGAGCATGGCGGTCGCCTGAAGCCCCAGTGTCACCGGAATGACGAACGACAGGTGCGGCAACAAGCGGGAAAGCGCGAAGCCCGCGACGAACGCCGACACGAGCAGCGCTGCGTCGGCCGGACGGCTCCGGGCGGCGAGGTCCAGGGATCGGGGTGGGCCGCCTAGCGGGTTGCGCGCCGATCGCTTCCGGACAATTCTCCTGGATGACGTCCGTAATACAGGGTCCGCTGGCCTGCCGCGGCGATAGTCCAATCCGCGCGCCCCTTCACTAGCCAGGATACGGCGAAGAACTCGAGTGCTAACGCCTCGGGCCAGAAGATCGGCGCGTGGCGTAGCGACGCCCCCCTGACCAGAGAATGCAAGCCACCATCGCCATCCCAGATACTCGGTAGACACCGTTACGCGTCCGTTTGTCCTGGGGGAGTAACGCTCCCCGGTCGACCTTGGACTTCGACATGCGACGCCCACAGACTGTCGGCATTCACGCGAGTTCGTGTCGTCCGCCCCCTGAAATCGCTTGATCGTAAACCTGGAGCAGCTGGTGCGCGATCAGAGGCCAGGCGTACCGCTTGGCCTTCGCGAGTCCCACCGCGCGCATGCTGCGCCGGCGGTCCGTATCGCTCAAAAGCGCCCGCACCGCTTGCACCCAGGATGAAGGATCGTCTTGTGGAACCAGAACGCCCGCTTCCGACCCGACCAAGTGGCGGAAGGCGGGAATGTCCGAGATGATCAGTGGCGTGCCGCAGGCCATCGCCTCCAGCAGAGTCACCCCGAAGGATGCGCGCGTGGCCGGGCAGAGACAGATATCAGCCGCCCGATAGAGCGCCGCCCGCTCCTCGTAGACTCGTCCCAGGAACCGCACGTCGACGCCGAGGCTGGAGGCACGACGCTCGTAGAGTCTGCGCAAGGGCCCATCGCCCGCGACGACGAGGTGCGCGGTCGGGAAGTGGGCCATGACCTGTGGCATTGCTGCGAGAATGGTCCCGAGACCGTTCCGAGGATCGAGCCGTCCGAGAAACAGCAGCACCGGCCCCGTCGCGGGGGCCGCCCGCCGCTCATCACCGTCGGGATGGAACTCTTCGAGGTCCACCCCATTCGGGATGACGTTCCAGGGAGCATGGAAGTAGCGGGACATCGTTGCGACGACGGACGGGCTGACCGCAATCGAAGCGGCGAACCGGTCGAGCAGGCACTGCAATGGGCGACGAAACAGGCGATAGCCGAGCGAACGAGGAAGCCACGAATGGAAGGTGGCGACGACCGGAATGCCCAGGGCGAGCGCCACTCGCGGCGCGAGAATGCCGAGCGTCGGCACCAGAGCACGGTGCACGTGGACGACATCGAAGCGACCCCCACCGAGCACGGCTTCGAGACGGCGCGTGAGACCCCAGCCGACCGTCAGATGCGCGAATGCGCCGTTGTTGTAGATCGTCCGACTGGTGCCCACGCGCCGGACCAGCGGCTC
>DATGDE010000041.1:0-11044 GCA_035311125.1 Gemmatimonadales bacterium | reverse complement strand
GAAGCTCGGGTGCTCCTTGTTCATGCGCTCGGCGAGTATCGAGGCGGCCGCCTGGCTCAGGCCGCACCCGCTCCCCGCGAAGCTGACGGCCCCGACCCGGTCCGCAGCTGGATCGGCCTTGAGGTAGGCCGTGAGCAGGTCGCCGCACCCCGGGTTGCCGCCCGGCACCGAGACGTCGGCGTCCTCGAGCGGATGGGCGTGGCGCGGGCGCTGGGCATGCTCCACCAGCCACGCGATCCGCGTCTCCCGATCCATCGGCTTCATGGCTTCTCGATCGGGGCCCGCACCTGGTTGCCCCATTCGGTCCAGCTGCCGTCGTAGTTCTTCACGCGCTCGAATCCTAGCAGATAGGTGAGCGCAAACCAGGAGTGCGAGGAGCGCTCGCCGATGCGGCAGTAGACGATGATGTCGTCGTCGGCCGGCAGGCCGTTTTCGTGCTGGTAGATGGTGCGCAGCTCCTCGGCCGAGCGGAACGTGTGGGTGTCGGGGTTGACCGCCCGCCCCCAGGGAATGCTGCGCGCGCCGGGGATGTGGCCGCCGCGCAGCGCGCCCTCGTTCGGGTATTCGGGCATGTGCAGCCGCTCGCCGCGGTACTCTTCGGGACTGCGCACGTCCACCAGCGGCTTGTGCCGCTGCACGTGGGCCAGCACCTGCTCCCTGAAGGCGCGGATGCGCACGTCGTCGCGCTCGCGCACCGTGATGTTCCCCTCCCGATGGCGCGGCGCCGCGGTCTCCAGCGCGCGGCCCTCCTCGGTCCAGCGCAAGCGCCCGCCGTCCATGACGCGCAGGTTCTCGACGCCGAACAGCCGGAACACCCAGAAGGCGTAGGTCGCCCACCAGTTGTTCTTGTCGCCGTAGAACACGATCGTCGTGTCCTGGTCGATCCCCTTGGCGCGCAACAGCTTCTCGAAGCGCGCGCGGTCGATATAGTCGCGGACCAGCGGATCGTTGAGATCGGCCACCCAGTCGATCTTGGCGGCCCCGGGGATGTGCCCGGTCTCGTACAGCAGGATGTCCTCGTTGGATTCGAGCAGCCGCACTTTGGGGTCGGTCAGATGATCGGCCACCCATTGGGTCGACACGAGTACTTCCGGGTGCGCGTAGCCGCGCGCGGCGATATCGGTAACTGGGGCTGCGGTCTGTGGCATCGGGAAACCTCCTCCTGAAAAAAGAAAGCGGCCGTCGCTTGGTTTGAAACCTGGAGCGGCGGCCGCGAGTTCCGGTGATGGAAGTGCAACGATCAGGTCACGTGCCGCTCAGCCTTCCGGTATGAGGCTGCAGACTACAGGGGCAGGCCAGCGCGCAACGCATCATGATGCTGGGTAACTACCGAGGGAGGCCCCGGGAAGTCAAGGCGGGGTTGCTTGACACCCGTCGTCCGGCGCGTAGCGTAGCCTCGTCCCGCCGTCGCAATTGTCCGGAAATCGTCGAGGATCCCATGCGTGCACCGTGGTCTGCGCTGGCTATGGCCGGCGCGTTTTGCATCGTCCCCCTCTCCCTCACGGCCCAGATCGACGCCCGGCTGCTGCGCCAGCCCGACGTCTCGGCCACCCAGATCGCCTTCGTCTACGCGGGCGACATCTGGGTCGCCCCCAAAGCCGGCGGGGTAGCGGTGCGCCTGTCGTCGCCGCGCGGCGAGGAGTCGTTCCCGCGGTTCTCGCCCGACGGCAAGGAGATCGCCTTTACCGGGGACTACGACGGGAACCAGGACATCTACGTGACGAGCGCGGGCGGCGGCGTGCCGCGGCGCATCACCCATCACCCCGCCCCGGACCGGATGCTCGACTGGTATCCCGACGGGCAATCGATCCTCTTCGCGTCGGGGATGGAGAGCGGGCGGGACCGTTTCAATCAGCTGTACCGGGTCTCGAAAACGGGCGGCCTGCCCGTCAAGCTGCCGGTGCCCTACGGGGAGTTCGCCGCGGTCTCCGAGGACGGGCAGTGGCTCGCCTACATGCCGCAGAGCCAGGATTTCCGCACCTGGAAGCGCTACCGCGGCGGCTGGGCTTCCCACATCTGGCTCTACAACTTGCGCACCGGCGCGGCGAAGACCATCTCCACGACCGACGCCAACGACGCCCAGCCGATGTGGCACGGGCACACGCTGTACTTCCTGTCGGACCGCGGCGCGGCGATGCGCGCCAACATCTGGGCCTACCAGATTGATTCCGGCACGGCCCGGCAGGTGACGACCTTCACCGACTACGACATCCATTTTCCCGCGATCGGGCCCACCGATCTGGTGTTCGAGCAGGCGGGGAAGCTGTGGCTGTTGGACCTCGCCACCGAGAAGGCCCATGACGTCGCGATCCAGGTGGTGACGGACGAGGCGACGCTCAAGCCGCAGCTGGATTCGGTGGGCGGGATGATCCACGGCGCCTGGATCTCACCTTCCGGCAAACGGGTGGTGTTCGAGGCGCGGGGCGACGTGTTCACGGTGCCGGCCGAGCACGGGCCGGTGCTCGACCTCACGCGGACCTCGGGTACGGCCGAGCGGTTTCCCTCCTGGTCTCCCGACGGCAAGACGCTCGCCTACTGGAGCGACCGTTCGGGTGAGTACGAGCTGGTGCTGCGTCCCGCCGACGGCAGCGGCGCCGAGGAGCAGGTGACGTCCCTGGGCAAGGGGTTCCGCTATATCCCGTTCTGGTCTCCCGACAGCCGCAAGCTGGCCTTCGTGGACCAGACGATGACGATCTGGATCTTCGATCGCGACACCAAGAAGACCGTGCGCGTGGACAAGGCGCTGAGCTTCTACGAAGGGGCGCTCGAGAGCTTCCGGCCGAGCTGGTCGGGCGACAGCCGGTGGCTCGCCTACGCGCGCGACCTCGAGAACATTCACACCGCCGTCTTCTTGTTCGACACGAAGGCCGGCACGACGCGCCAGGTCACGAGCGGGTTCTACAACGACGCCCAGCCGGCGTTCGATCCAGACGGGAAGTACCTCTATTACGCGTCCGACCGGACGTTCCAGCCGATCTACAGCGACGTGGACAACACCTGGATTTATCCCAACTCGACCCGGATCATGGCGGTGGCGCTGCGGGCCGACGTCCCTTCGCCGCTGGCGGCGCGGGACGACGAGGAGGGAGCCGCCGCGGACTCCGGAAGCAAGGGCGCCGGCGCGGCGAAGCCGGGAGCGGCGGCACGTGACACGGCGGCCAAGGGCCCCGCACCGGTGGTGATCGAGCTGGATGGCTTCGAGCAACGGGCGGTGGCGCTGCCGCCCGCTGCCGGGAATTACGCCGATCTGCAGGCGGTGTCCGGGAAAGTCGTCTACCGGCGGCCGCCGCGCACCGGGTCGTCCGACCAGAAGACGCCGCTCATGGCCTACGACCTGAAGGACCGCAAGGAGCAGACGATCATCGACGACGCCAACGCGGCGCTCGTCTCCGCCGACGGCAAGAAGGTGCTGATCCAGCAGGCGCGGCGCTGGGCGATCCTCGACCTGAAGCCGGACCAGAAGATCGAGACGCCGCTGCGCACGGCGGAGCTCGTGATGACGGTCGATCCGCCGGCCGAGTGGAAGCAGATCTTCGCCGACGTGTGGCGCTTCGAGCGGGACTACTTCTACGATCCAAACATGCACGGCGTGGACTGGAACGCCATGCGGACCCAGTACGGCCGCCTGCTCGACGGCGCCGTCACGCGCTGGGACGTGAACTTCGTGATCGGCGAGCTGATCGCCGAGCTGAATTCGTCGCACACCTACCGCGGCGGTGGCGACCTCGAGCCGGAACCGCGCCGCGGCGTGGGATTGCTGGGGGTGGACTGGTCGCTCGAGAACGGCGCCTACCGGATCAAGCGGGTCATCGACGGCGCGCCATGGGACGGCGAAGTCCGCTCTCCCCTGGCCGCCCCCGGAGTCAACGTGAAGGCGGGCGACTACGTCCTGGCCGTGAACGGTGTGCCGCTCGATACGGCCCAGGACCCGTGGGCAGCGTTCGACGGGCTCGCGGGGAAGGACGTGCGACTCACGGTGAACAGCCGGCCGTCGCGGGAAGGCGCGCGGGACGTCGTGGTCACCACGCTGGAGAACGAAGGCCGGTTGCGCTACCTGGCGTGGGTCGAAGCGAATCGCCGCCGCGTGGACGAAGCGACCCAGGGCAAGGTGGGCTACGTATACGTGCCGAGCACGGGGATCGACGGTCAAACCGAGCTGGCGCGCCAGTATCTCGCCCAGGTGGGCAAGCAGGGGCTCATCGTGGATGAACGGTGGAACTCGGGCGGCCAGATTCCCGATCGCTTCATCGAGCTGCTCGACCGGCCGGCGCTGGCCTACTACGCGGTGCGTGACGGGCAGGACTGGCAGTGGCCGCGCAACGCGCTGATCGGGCCCAAGGTCATGCTGATCAACGGCTGGAGCGGCTCAGGCGGCGACGCGTTCCCGACGTTCTTCCGCGAGGCGAAGCTCGGGCCGCTGATCGGGACGCGCACCTGGGGCGGGATCATCGGGATCAGCGGCGTGCCGACGCTGATCGACGACGGCAACGTGACCGTGCCGACGTTCCGCCAGTACGATCCGCAGGGGAAGTGGTTCGCCGAGGGGCACGGCGTGGATCCGGACATCGAGGTGGTGGACGACCAGGCGCAGCTCGCGAAGGGTGTGGATCCGCAGCTCGAGCGGGCGATTCAGGAAGTGACAAAAGCCGTGCAGGCGGCGCAGCCGCTGGCGCCGAAGCGGCCGGCGTACGAGAAGCGGGTCGCGGGGGGGAACTAGGAAGGACGGTGGAGGGCGGTGGAAGACGGTGGAGGGTGGTGGAGGTTTGACCTCCACCGCCCTCCACCGTCCTCCACACACCTCCACAACCTCCCGCGTCAGCGGACCTGCGTCGCCGGCACTACCACCTGTGCGTTCAGCGCCTGCGCGATCCGCTGGCGTGAGTCGGCGTAATGCGCTCGCGTGTACGTATCGAGCCCGCCCGCGGTGAGCGCGTGCGAGAGCCGGGTCGCCAGGTCGGCGAGGGTCGCCCGGGCGATGGTCCGCGCGTCGTCCGGCGTCCCCAGGACCGGATTCACGACCATGCGCGTCAGCTCCGTCAAATACATCCGCTGCAGGTCCCGGCGGATCGATCCGGCGTTGCGCGGACGGCTCCCGCCCATCCCGGCCTCGGCCCAGATGGCGTTGGTCATGGTCGAGAAGACGTCGGGAATCGTCACGACGGCCTCGCCGGATGTGGCCCGCAGCTCGTTGTCGCGGATACGGGCCAGCACTTCGGGATCGAGCAGCAGATCCACCAGCGTCGCCTGGAACCCCAGCGCCCAGTCGTGCAATGGAAAATCGATGCGCCCTTCGGAGAACGGGTTCTGCCCCCAGTGCCACCAACGCGACGGCGCGAGCTTGTTCAGGAGCTCGGGCCGGAACCGGTAGACATCCTCCCCCAGTCCCGCTCTCGCGATGAAGGCGAGCGCGTCGCGCTGCTTCGAGGCCGGGACGGCCGTGAACGGCATCCGCCCGTTGGGATCCCCGCGGTGGTCGCGGGCGGTATAGACGCCCGCCAGGTACTTCGTGGTGACCAGGGTCGCATACCAGCGCTGGAATAGCAGGTCGAGGAAGCCCGAGCGCAACCGGGGATAGCCCTCGCCCGGCGCGACCAGCCGGATTTCGAGCGAATCGAACATCCGGTTGATCAGCGTCACCTGGTCCTTGGCCCAGCCGAGCGGGTCGGCGGTCTGGTCGTAGCGGGTGACGTCGGGGTCGAGCCCGAATCCCGCGAACCCCGCGTCCTCGTCGGTCGCGTACGGGTGATCTGGATCGGACGCCTCGCTCGCGATCTTCACCAGGCCGGGGCGCTCGGCGTCGGGCGTGGCGCCGCCCACATCGCTGTAACCGTAGCGGATCGCCCAGCGGTCGTAGGTCCCGATGGTGGTGGAGTAGTAGTCGCCCTGCTTGCTGCGGTCCAGGGAGATCGCGGGCGGATTGTAGTCCATCACTGAGGCCGAAGTGCCGTGCGTGGCGGTGTAGGCTTTGTCATCCAGCTCGGCTTCAGGAATCGCGGCGGTGCCGCGGAAGTTGTGCCGCAGTCCCAGCGTGTGCCCGAATTCGTGCATCACCAGCTCTTTCAGCGCCTGCCCGATGTACTCGCGCGGCACGGGGGCGCCCGGCGGAATCGCGCCGCTCGCCGCCAGGGTGGCACGGAGCAGCGTGCCGTAGCGCGTGAGCCCGCCGGCGTAGCTGCACAGACGCGCCAGCCTCCCCTGCGGATCGGCGCGCAGCAGCGAGTCCTCCCGGAAGACCTCACGGGTCATCGCCTCGGGCCCGGAGTACTCGTGGTATTCCCCCTGCCATGCCTGGATCCACGACGCCGCGACGAGGATGTCGGCGTTGAGGATCTCGCCGGTGCGCGGGTCCACGTCGGAGGGACCGATGGCGTAGGTCGAGCCGAAGTTGGCCATCCACCGGATGGTGCTGTAGCGCGCGTCCTCGGCGCTCCACAGCGTGTCGTCGGGGGCGTCGAGCACCTGGATGGCGTTGCGGTAGCCGATCGCCTCGAACGCCTTGTTCCACTCGAGCATCCCGGCGCGGACGTAGGGACGCCACTCCTCGGGGATGGTCCGGTCGAGGTAGTAGGTGATCGGCCGGACGGGGTCGCTCACGGCGGCGGTCGGGTCCTTCTTCTCCAGGCGCCAGCGGTTGATGTAGCGCACGAAGAACGACTCGGCGGTATCGCGCGAGAAGTTCATCATGGCCGAGATGAAGTAGCCCACGCGGTCGTCGGCGTAGCGCGGCCGCATCGGCGTGGCCGGCAGCTCGACGAGCGAGTAGTGCACGGTCATCGAGAGGTAGCGATAGTCGGGCACCGTCTCGATGCCGATCGCCCTCGAGGCGAGGAAGCTCAGCCGGGCGTCGGCCTCGAGGTTGGTCGGGAACAGGCGGAGACCCTGGAACGCCGAGCGCTGCGCATCGAGGCTGATGCCGCCCGGGATATGCAGCGCCTGGACGACGAAGCTGAAGAAGCTGCCGATGTCGGCGAAGTCGGAAACCAGGAAGGGCGCGAGGTCGATGAGGACTTCATCGGTGGTGTCCCGGACGCTGGCGATCGGGAAGGCGTAGGCCACCGATCCACTGAAGGAATACGCTACCGTGCGGGCGATGGGGGTGCCCGGCGTCGCGGTCATGTTGGGATTGACCAGCCACAGCTCGACCTTGGTCGGCGTGCGGTGGAAGCGGATCAGATCCGAGCGCAGGTCGGTGCCGCCGTCGAATCCGAAGTCCCCCAACCCGCGCGACAGCTGCGTGACGAGGAGGAAGTCGCGGTCGAACTGGTCCGGCTTCAGGTCGAGATAGACGTTGTCCCGCTTGAGGTAAGCCGTGAACAGGCCGGTCAGCTGCCGGGCGTCCTTGGTGACCTCGGCCCAGGGCTTCCAGGGGAGGTCTTTCTTGGTGGTGTCGGCCCCCGCCCGGGCGATCGGCATGGTAGCGGGTTTGGCGCCGCCGGTGGCGCAGGCGGCCAGGGTCCCGACGAGCGTGACGGCAGTGCAGAGGCGAACGACGGTGGTCATACGGGGGCTCCTTGTGTGCCGGAGGGTGCCCATTATGCGGCTCGCCGCAGGGTCCCGAAAGGCTCGTGGGGCCACTCCGGACAGACTCATGACCGAGGTGGTGGGGGTTGACCTAACTCCAAGCGTGCGGCTAGCTTTGAAGTCTATTTCGGAACTTTTTTCGGGGGCTGTACAGAGGGGTATGCCGACCATCAATCAGCTGATCCGGCACGGGCGTCGCCAAGTCGAGAAGAAGGAGAAGGCGCCGGCGCTACGCGGCAACCCGCAGAAGCGGGGCGTGTGTACGCGCGTCTACACGACCACGCCGAAGAAGCCGAATTCGGCGCTGCGCAAAGTCGCGCGCGTGCGCCTGACCAACGGGTTCGAAGTGACGGCCTATATCCCGGGCGAGGGGCACAACCTGCAGGAGCACTCGATCGTGATGATTCGCGGCGGGCGCGTGAAGGACCTGCCGGGGGTGCGCTACCACATCATCCGCGGCACGCTCGACGCGGCCGGGGTGAACGAGCGCAAGCAGTCGCGCTCGAAGTACGGTGCCAAGCGGCCCAAGGAGGCCGGGAAGTGAGCCGTCGCAAGAAGGCGGTGAAGCGGCCGGTGCCGGCCGATCCGCGCTACGACAGTCAGACCGTCTCCAAGTTCGTGAACAACCTGATGGAGCGGGGCAAGAAGTCGCTGGCCGAGCGGGTGTTCTACTCGGCGATGGACATGATCGAGCAGCGCACCGGGCAGCCGGGCGTGAACGTGTTCAAGCAGGCGCTCTCGAACGTGAAGCCGGCGCTCGAGGTGAAGTCGCGCCGCGTGGGCGGCGCCACCTATCAGGTGCCGGTGGAAGTGCGGCCGGAGCGCCGTACCGCGCTCGGGATGCGCTGGATCATCCAGTACAGCCGCGCCCGCAAGGAGAAGGACATGTCGGAGCGGCTCGCGGCGGAGCTGATCCTCGCGTCGAAGGGCGAGGGCGAGTCGATCAAGAAGAAGGAAGACACGCACCGGATGGCGGAGGCCAACAGGGCGTTCGCGCATTACCGGTGGTAGGCTAGGGACAGCAGCACAACGGACCGCGTCGAGGGGGCCCCGGGCCTCCCGATGATGGCGGAGCGAGACCGGCCCAGGGTTGGGCGTCGCGGTCGCCCCGCGTTTTTGCTGTAAAGGACGGCAATGGCACGCACGACACCGCTCGATCGCATTCGCAACATCGGCATCATGGCGCACATCGATGCCGGGAAGACGACTACGACCGAACGCATCCTCTATTACACGGGCCGCACCTACAAGCTGGGTGAGGTGCACGAAGGTACGGCCACGATGGACTGGATGGAGCAGGAGCAGGAGCGGGGGATCACCATCACCTCCGCCGCCACCACCGCGTTCTGGCCGCGGCGGGGCGAGCCGTACCGCATCAACATCATCGACACGCCGGGCCACGTGGACTTCACGGTCGAGGTGGAGCGGAGCCTGCGGGTGCTCGACGGCGCGGTCACGGTGCTCGATGCGGTGGGCGGGGTGGAGCCGCAGACCGAGACGGTCTGGCGTCAGGCGGACCGCTACGGCGTGCCGCGCATCGTGTTCGTCAACAAGATGGACCGCGTGGGCTCCGATTTCGACCGCTGTCTCAAGATGGTGCGCGAGCGGCTCGGCGCGAAAGCGATCCCGATCCAGCTGCCGCTGGGCTCCGGGGAGCTGTTCACCGGCGTCATCGACCTGATCCGTGAGATCGAGATCGTCTACGACGACGAGACGCTGGGGAAGAAGTATGTGGAAGGGCCGGTGCCCGCTTCGCTGAAGGAGAAGGTCGCCCAGATGCGCCACGAGATGCTCGAGGCCGTGGTGGAGACCGACGACGCGATCCTCCGCAAGTATCTCGACGGGCAGTCCCTGTCGGAGGAGGAGATCCGCACCGTGCTGCGCAAGGCGACGATCGGCGCGCACGTGGTCCCGGTGATCTGCGGAGCGGCGTTCAAGAACAAGGGCGTGCAGCAGCTGCTCGATGCCGTGGTCGACTATCTGCCCGCACCGGTCGACGTGCCGCCGATCCAGGGGCATCTGCCGCATCACGACGCGACGCATGTCGAGCGTCCCGCCTCCGACGACGCTCCCTTCGCCGCGCTGGCGTTCAAGATCGCGACCGATCCCTACGTCGGGAAACTGACGTTCTTCCGGGTGTATTCGGGCGTTCTCAGTGCCGGCTCCTACGTCTACAACAGCACCAAGGATCGCAAGGAGCGCATCGGCCGGCTGCTGCAGATGCATGCCAACAAGCGCGAGGAGATCGAGGAAGTCCGCGCCGGGGACATCGCCGCGGCCATCGGCTTGAAGGACACCAACACGGGCGACACGCTGTGCACCGAGGGCGACGCCATCATCCTCGAGGCGATGCGGTTTCCCAACCCGGTCATCTCGGTCGCGATCGAGCCCAAGACCAAGGCCGACCAGGACAAGCTCTCGATCGCGCTGCAGAAGCTGTCCGAGGAGGACCCGACGTTCCGCGTCCATACGGACACGGAGACGGCGCAGACGATCATCTCCGGCATGGGCGAGCTGCATCTCGAGATCATCGTCGACCGAATGAAGCGCGAGTTCAAGGTCGAAGCGAACGTGGGGCGGCCGCAGGTGGCCTACCGCGAGACCGTGCGCAAGCGGGTCGAGTACGTGGAAGGCAAGTTCATCCGTCAGACGGGCGGCCGCGGCCAGTACGGCCATGTGGTCATCAACATGGAGCCGGGCCAGCCGGGCACCGGGTTCGTGTTCGAGGACAAGGTCGTCGGCGGCAGCGTGCCCCGGGAGTTCATCGGGCCGGTGGAGCAGGGCGTGAAGGAAGCGCTGGAGAACGGGGTGCTGGCGGGCTACCCGATGGTGGACGTGAAGGTCGAGCTGGTGGACGGCTCGTCCCACGACGTGGACTCGAGCGAGATGGCGTTCAAGATCGCGGGCTCGATGGCCGTGAAGGAGGCCGCGCGCCAGGCGCATCCGGTGCTGCTCGAGCCGATCATGGACGTCGAGGTGGTGACCCCGGGCGACTACATGGGCGAGGTGATGGGCGACCTGTCGTCGCGCCGCGGCAAGATCGGCGGCATGACGCAGCGCGCCGACGCGCAGGTGGTGGCGGCGAGCGTGCCGCTGTCGGAGATGTTCGGCTATTCGACGACGCTGCGCTCGATGAGCCAGGGCCGCGCCATCTACAGCATGCAGTTCAGTCACTATCAGGAAGTGCCGAAGTCGAAGGCGGAAGAGATCGTGGCGAAGGTGAAAGGCTAAACAGCGCCATCAGCGGTCAGCCGTCAGCCTTCAGCGGCGGCGGGTCCGCACGAGGAACCGGGCGCGAGACGAATACGGAGGGATCGGGTTCAAAGCTGACCGCTGACGGCTGATGGCTGACAGCGCTTTACACGAGGAGATCATGGCGAAAGCAAAGTTTGAGCGGACGAAGCCGCATGTGAACGTGGGGACGATCGGGCACGTGGACCACGGGAAGACGACGTTGACGGCGGCGCTGACGAAGGTGGCGGCGGACAAGGGGTGGGGCACGACCTACGTCAGCTACGACCAG
>DATGDE010000040.1:0-10376 GCA_035311125.1 Gemmatimonadales bacterium | reverse complement strand
CCGGTTGTAGACCTGCTTCTGCGCGGCCTTCATCGTGGGGCCCAGGCCCACCACGATCAACACCACGCCGGACGTGCCCGTCACGAGCCATTCGTTGTCGACCGTCTTCACGTCCTCGATGTGGACGCCGTCGCGCGTCGGCTTCTTGAAGATGATCACCGCGTCCTTGGACGAGGTCTCGAAGGTTTCGGGGTCGCGAAACGGAAACGGCGGCACCACGATCCGGACGCCGACCTGGAACCCGCTGCGCGCCTTGAACCGGGTAATCGAGCCTTCGGCCAGCCGGTGCAGGAATTCGCCGATCGGCGTGAGCATGCCCTCCTGCTGAATGCTGATCGTGGGATAGCCGAACCGCGCGGTGAACTCGAGCGGATAGATGCCGTTCGAGTTAACGATGCAATTCACGTCGATGTAGCCGACGTAATGCTCCTCGCGCAGCTTTGTTTCCATTTTCTTCAGGGTGGCCACGAACAGGCGATTCGACTCGCTCCAGAACATCGCCGTGCCCATCTCCCCCGTAGCCGGGCCGATGTCGCCCGGGAACAGCTTCTTGTGCTCGAAGTTGACGTTGACCGGGAGCACGAACTCCTTGCCGTTGAAGAACGCCCCGATCGCCACTTCCACCCCGACGATGCGGCGCTGCAGCTGGAACTCCCGGATGCGGGCGGCCCAGGCGCGCTTGTAGTCCTCCAGTACCTGGACCACGTCCGCCCCCTGCTCATCTTCCCCGACGAACAACAGCTGCTTCAGGTTCTGGGCCTCACCGGACGGCTTGATCACGTAGCGGTTGGGGTTGGCCTGGACGAACGCGATCGCGTCGTCGAACGAGGTGAAATTCTCCTGCGGGATGATGGACACCCCCGCGGCTTTGAGCTCCTGCTGGCCGAACGCGCGGTCATCCTCCAATCGATCGGTGTAGGGCGTGCCGCCCACCACCGGCTTGCCGGCCTGCCGCAGTTTCTGGGCCTTGGCGCCCTGGCCCAGAACATCGTCGAAGACCACGACGTCGGCCCAATCCACCTCGTGCTCCCAGTCGTCGGTCTTGGGGACGAAGCCGTTGCCAATCTCCTTTTCGCTCTGGCTCTCGGTAAACAGCTGGACCTCGTGCCCCTCCTTCACCACCTGCCAGGCGATGTCGGCAATGAGCGCATCCAGCGATACGAACAGAAACTTCTTCCGGTCCACCGCATCCTCATTTGTCGGTCACGCGTCACAACCTAGCCGATCGGCCGGGCCTTGACGACCCGGAGCATGCGCGTCCATATCGGGTACGTAGCTGCGTCACTCTTTCATCAGGAGTGCCTCATGCACCGCACATTCGCTCTCTGCGTCGGCCTGGCCGTGTTGTCCGCCGGCTGCGCCACCAATCCGGCCACGGGAAAGAGGCAGCTCAGCCTGATCAGCGAGAGCCAGGAAATCCAGATGGGATTGCAGGCCGATCCCTCCGTCGTGAGCAGCATGGGCCTCGATCCCGACAGCGGACGGCAGCGCTACGTCCGCGAGCTGGGGATGCGCCTCGCCCGGGTCTCGGAGCGTCCCAATCTGCCGTGGACCTTCCGCGTGATCGACGATCCGGTGGTCAACGCCTTCGCCATTCCGGGCGGGCACATCTACGTCACGCGCGGCATCATGGCCCATCTCAACAACGAGGCCGAGCTGGCCTCCGTGCTGGGCCATGAAATCGGCCACGTCACGGCACGGCATTCGGTGACCCAGATGAGCCAGCAACAGCTGATGCAGCTGGGTCTCGTCGTGGGGGTCGCCCTCAAGCCGGACCTGGCCCAGTACGCCGGCATCGCCTCGCAGGGGATGCAGCTCCTGTTTCTCAAGTACAGCCGCGACGACGAAAGCCAGGCCGACCAGCTCGGCCTGCGCTACATGCGCCGAGCCGGATACGACGTGCACCGCATGCCCGAGGTGTTCTCCCTGCTCGAGCGGGTCAGCCAGGCGAGCGGCGGCGGCCGGGTGCCGGACTGGCTCTCCACACACCCCAACCCGGTCAACCGGGCCGGCGCGATCGAGCGCGCGATCGCCGCGCTGCCGGCGGATTCGCTCGGCACGGTCGTGAATCACGACGCCTATCTGCGCGAGGTCGACGGCATCGTATTCGGCGACAACCCGCGGGACGGATACTTCCGCGGCGCCGAGTTCCTGCACCCCGATCTCCGCTTCCGTCTTACCTTCCCACAGGGGTGGACGACCCAGAACCAGCGGCAAGCGGTCGTTGGGGTCAGCGCCCAGCAGGACGCCATCGAGCAGATGTCGCTGAGCGACCAGGCCACACCCGACGCGGCGGCGCAGGCGTTCTTCTCGCAGCAGGGGGTCCGGGGCTCGCCCGGACGCGGGTCCATCCGCGGCTTTGCGACCGCCGGCGGCGCCTTCAGCGCCCTCACGCAGGACAGCACGGTGCTGAACGGCAGGGTGGTGTTCGTGTCGTACGACGGGCGGGTGTTCCAGCTGCTCTCGTACGCCCCCCAGGCTCGCTGGTCCGCTTACTCGGCGGCGGCCGATCAGTCCTTCGCCAGCTTCGACCGTCTGAGCGATCCGGCCGTCCTCGCCGTGCAGCCGTGGCGTGTGCAGCTCGTTACCCTGACACGGGCGATGACGCTCGATGAATTCGTGCAGCGGTATCCCGGGCCCGCCCCGGCCGCGGCCACCGCGCTGTTGAACAACATCGATCCGAACGGCCGCCTGGACGCCGGTCTCGTCAAGCGCATCGTGGGGCAGCCTGTGCCATGAGTCGCATCGCCGGAAGGCTGGCCCTCATCACCGGCGCGAGTGCGGGCATCGGTCTCGCCTGCGCGCGGCGGTTCGCCGCGATGGGCGCGCACCTCGTGCTGTGGGCGCGCCGCACCGACCGCCTCGACGCCGAGGCGGAGGCGATCCGCCGCGCCCACGGGGTCGCCGTGCGGACCGCCACGGTCGACGTGCGCGACCGCTCTCCCGTGCACCAGGCGGCCGCGGCGCTCGTGGGAACGGGCGCCGTCCCCGACATCCTCGTCAACAACGCCGGCCTCGCGGCGGGGCTCGACCTGCTCCACGAGGGCGACCCCGACGACTGGGACCGGATGATCGACACCAACATCAAGGGGTTGCTGTACGTGACCCGCGCCTTCCTGCCACACATGGTCGCGCGTGGGCGCGGACACGTCGTGAACCTGGGAAGCCTCGCCGGTCATCAGACCTACCCCAGGGGCAACGTGTACGGCGCGACGAAGTACGCAGTGCGGGCCCTCACCGAGAGCATGGCGCTGGATCTCGTCGGCACGCCGATCCGCGTGTCGAGCGTGTCCCCCGGGCTGGTGGAAACGGAGTTCTCGGTCGTCCGCTTCGCCGGCGATGCGGAGCGGGCGAAGGCGGTCTACCGGGGGATGCGGCCGCTCACGGCGGACGAGGTGGCCGAGGTGATCGGCTACGTGGTGGATCTTCCCGAGCACGTCAACGTGCTCGATGTGGTGCTGATGCCGGTGGCCCAGCGCAGCACCCAGATCGTGCATCGCGAGAGGTGAGAACCCACGGGGTACCGCGCTCCGAGTAGTGGTACCCCGTAGGCCGTCGGCGCTCAGCGGATCGTGACGGCGGGCGCCTTGTGCTCCAGAATCGGGCCGAGGGCGACCTGAACGGCGCGCGCATTGCGCTCCGGCTCGTCAAACAGCAGGTCGCGCGGGAAGGCTTGCATCTTGTCGCGGCTGGTCCATCTGCCTGCCAGCTCGATGCCGCCGCGGTTGTAATACAGCTGCTCCCCCGCGACGTTCTCGATCCGTATGGCGAGTGAATACGCCGGGACCGTGCCGTGTTTGCTGATGCCGACCAACGCCTGGAGCATCATGCCGCCGAAAGACGTCACCGACTGGCTGGCCCCATCCCAAGAGGCGCTGCCGGATGAGAATTCCGCAGACACCGTCACCAGACGCGCACCGAGGAGGGCATCTGCGCCGTGGCGTGCCCGAAGCTCGTCACGTACCGTGGAGTCGATCGCCATTGCCTTGGTGGAATCCAGCGCTCCGGTCTTCGGGTCGTAGAGGTCTCCGGCATTGGCGGACGCGCGTTTCAGGATGTCGGCAACCACGGGCACGGGGACGATGGTGTATCCGGCGGCGCGAAGCTGGGACTCGATGAGCGAATCGAACGTCGCCTGGACAGGCTCTGGCCGGTCAAGGTCACCCGGAACGACGACCTGACTCAACGCGATGGTATGAACGCTTCCGAAGAACTTCTCTTGAGGCACAAGCCATGGGGTGAACTTCTGGCGACCCCCACAGGCTGCCGCAAGGCCTGCGGCCAGCAGCGCCGCAACCATGGAGTGACGCATCTCGGAACCCTCCTCCCTTCCCGGGCACTCGATTCGGGCCGGCAGGGGAGGGCGGTACCGGCCCTCGCCAATCTCGGCCTTCCCGGGTGACGTCACCCTGAAATGCTCGTGAGAATGAAGTCAGGAGGGTCCGGCGCCGCCGGCGGTCACTTCGCCCGGTCGAGATACTCCCCGGTGTTCGGATTCACGCGCACTTTCTCGCCCGTCTGGATGAACTCGGGGACGTTTACGGACACGCCGTTGGAGAGCTTGGCGGGCTTGGTGGAAGCGGTCTTGGTGGCGCTGCGCATCACAGGCGCCGTCTCCACGATCTCGAATACGATCTCGTTCGGCAGCTCGACGCCGATCGGGCGGCCCTCGAAGTACTCGGCGATGACCTGCATCCCGTCGGTCATCCACTGGGCATGGTCGCCGAGTGCTTCTTCGTCGAGCTCGTATTGCTCGTAGTTCTGCACGTTCATGAAGTGATACGAATGCCCGTCGTGGTACATGTATTGCAGTTCGTGCGTCTGGAGATGGGCTTCTTCCACCGAGTCGGAGGCGCGGAAGCGGTGTTCGACCGTGACGCCGGTCTTCAGCTTGCGCAGCTTCGCGTGCACCATCGCACGCAGGTTGCCCGGCGTGTGGTGATGGAACTCGATGACGCGACAGGGCTCGCCCTCGAACATGATGGCCATGCCCCGGCGGATGTTGGTTGCGGCGATCGGCATATGCGGTCCTGCGTGATGAATGAATGACCAGGCGCGACCACCCTCCGGGCGGCGCGCGACGGGCCGGGAATCTAAGTGAGGCTCCAGGCCGGCGGCAGCCTGGCAAACGCGTGACAGTCCGCGCGCTACAGGAGTCCTAAGGAGCGACCCCGCACCAACCCATGAATCGGCCCCTGTTTTCTCTCGTGTTTCTGGGCGCCGCCGCCTGCGGCCGCGCCCACTCCAGGCCCGTCACCGAGCGGGCCAGCGGCTCCCGCGACAGCGTGCGCGGCCCGGCACAAGCGTCTGCCGCCTTGCTCCCGGGCATGCCGGCCCCGCTCGATCCGGCCAACGTGTACGCCGGGGCGGGGCCGAACATGATTGCCTCCGTCGCACAGCGAACGCCGCACCTGGTGTACGTGCCGCTGGGCGGAGCCGCGAGCGTGGCGGTCATCGATCCGGCGACCTACCGGGTGACCCGGACCTTTTTCACAGCGACCCTGCCACAGCACGTCGTCCCCGCCTATGACCTGCGCACGTTGTGGGTGACCAATGACATCGGCAACACCCTCACCTCCATCGATCCGCGGACGGGGAAGGGCGGACGGAGCGTCGCCGTCGACGAGCCGTATAACCTGTATTTCACACCCGACGGGGAATACGCCGTCGTCATCGCCGAGCGAGATCAGCGGATCGATTTTCGCGACCCCCGCACCATGGTGCTGCACGATTCCGTGCGGGTGGACTGCAAGGGCGTGGACCACATGGATTTCACTGCGGACGGCCGCACCGCACTCGCGAGCTGCGAGTTCTCGGGAAAAGTGCTGAAGCTCGACGTTGCCACCCACCGCGTCATCGGCTACCTGCAGCTCGACCCTGGCAAGCCGTCCATGCCCCAGGACGTCCGCCTCTCGCCCGACGGGCATGTCTTCTTCGTTGCGGACATGCAAGCGGACGGCGTGTACATCGTGGATCCGGACAGCCTGAGACAGGTCGGCTTCATTCCGACGGGCATCGGGACGCACGGCATCTACCCCAGCCGCGATGGCAAGGTGTTCTACGTGTCGAATCGTGGCTGGCACACGCTGCGCGGTCGGCCGCACGGGCCGGGGAGCGTGAGCGTGCTGGATCCGGCGCGTCGCGAGGTCGTCGCGACCTGGAAGATCCCCGGGGGGGGCAGTCCGGACATGGGGAATGTCAGCGCCGACGGCAAGGAACTCTGGCTCTCGGGGCGCTATGATCAAGAGGTGTACGTCTTCGACACCCAAACCGGAAAGCTGCTGCACCGTATCCCCGTAGGGCGTGACCCGCACGGTCTCACGGTATGGCCGCAACCGGGGCGGTATTCATTGGGCCACACGGGGAACATGCGCTGAGGGCTTGACACCTCTATCGGTCGCACTAGTATGCCCGACAGGGAGTCGCGTCCCGCTGTTCGTCGGCCGCCCACGCGTGGCGGCCTCCACCTGAGCCTGTGTGGCGGAGGGGAAGAACGGTAGGGAGGCGACTCTTCTTGTTTGTGGTGTAAGAACGACGTGGAGTGTATTTGGGAAGATGGGGCAGACCGGTTCGACCAGCACGAGTCTCTGCGACTCCCCGCCCGGCGCGGCCGCCGGGCCGGGAGGGTGGAGCACCCTCTGACATGCCGCACGCCGGAGCGCGGCATGACGGATGCCGGCACAGGCCGGGAATGCGCGGCTAGGCCCTGACCGCCGTTCGTTCCCACGTGAGCGACGCGATCGCCCCGCCTGCGCCGACGACAGACGGGGCGATCGGTTTTTTGGGTCCCTGGACGAAGGCGACGGCAGACCTCTCACCCGGAGGAGACCATGGAACGTCCCCGCAGCGAGTTCCGATTGGACGACTTCTTCGTGGTGTCGACCGATGGGGACACCTGGTGCGTGAGCACCGAGATGGCGCGTCACATCGACAGTTGCCTCGATGCCGATCCCATGTCCTACTGGGTGGTGTTCGTGGACGTGACCGGGGCACGCGTGCGGGTCCGGACCGACCGCATCGTGTCGGTCACCCAGCGCAGCGTGGAGCAGCGGGCCGTCAGCCGGGCGTTCGAGCGTATGGCGATGGACGAGCGACGGGCGGACGGCCTGGTCGCCGAAGACGACGAGTGACCGGGCACTCCGCTAGCGCCGGGGCGGGCTCAGCTCCTCACCCAGGGCAGTGACCTGCCGGACCAGGTCGCGTGGCGCGAGGGCTTCCACCGGGAGCGCGATCAGGCGCTCGATGAGCGCCGCGATGGTATCGCGCGAACGGTGGAAGGCCTGCCTGACCTCCTCCTCCGTGCCCAGCGCATCCATCGGGTCGGGGAGGTCCCAGTGGGCCACCGCCCGCGCGCCGGTGAAGACGGGACAGGACTGCCGCGCCGAATCGCACACGGTGATCACCAGGTCCCAGGGCTCCTGCGCGAGGCCATCCAGCCCGCGGGGTGTCTTGCCCGACCAGTCGATGCCCAATGCGGCGAGCGCGGCCACCGCGCGCCGGCTCACGCGCCCCGCCGGTTGCGAGCCGGCACTCTCCGCCGCGAAGCGGCCCGCGCCCCGTGAAGTGAGCAGCGCCTCGGCCATCTGACTGCGCGCCGAATTCCCGGTGCACACGAACAAAACGCGAAACGGCCCGGGCATTGCTGAGCGGTTACGGCAGATTGGCTCTGCGGATCGAATCGTCGAGGGCCAGCGCGCGGCGGGGCAGCCACTTGTAGTGCAGCTGGAGACAGGCCCCCGTGCCGACGCCCCGCGGGCCCAGGCAGGCGCGGATCTGGCGCTGGTGCTCCGCCGAGCGGCTGTTCCAAAGGGAGTCGTCGGCGCGCGTCGCCTGATCCTCCTCCCAACCGAAGCGGGTGAGCAGGCAGGTCTTCAGGTCCACGAGCACCTGATCGCAGGCGCCCAGCTCGGCCATGTGCTGTGAGTCGGACTTCGCATTGAGGGCGCCGATCTCGGCGCGCACGCTGTCCAGCTCGTGTGCGCGCGCCAAGCCGGCCGATTCCGCAGCCGCCGCGCGCCAGCCGCCCTGTTCGCGCAGACACCTGGTGATCGCCGCCGGCTCCGTGCTCGAGGCGCTGCACAGCTCCACGTCCACCCGCCGCTCTTCGGCCGACTTGCCGCAGGCCGTGAGAGCCAGGGTGAGGCAGAGCGAGGCCGCGGGGAGTCTCATAGCTGGCAATATAGCCGTCAGCGGTCAGCCGTCAGCCATCCCCGGCATTCGCCATGCGATGACGGCTGACGGCTGACGGCTGATGGCTGATGGCTGATGGCTATTACCGCAACAGCAGCAGCAGATCATACAGCGCGTGCGTCCACGCCGTGATGCCGAATCCGCGCACCAGGAACAGGGCGCTCAACACGAGGCCGGCGATGGTCCGGAAGACGAACGAATACAGCTCGAGACGGTCCCCGTAGGGGCCGATATAGTGGAACAACGAGAACACCACGGCGCCGATCAGCGCCGCCCACAGTCCGGCGACCACGGGCCGGAAGCCCAGCACCCGCCGCCCCGCCCACGCCAGCGATCCCACGAGCAGCACCCGGAACAGCAGCTCCTCATAGAGCCCCGCGCCCAGCGAGAGCATCACCCGCGTCCCCAGAGGGGACTGCGCCAGCTGCTGCGGTCGCAGGGAGGCCGTCGCGTGTACGATCTGCGAGGTGATGAGACTCACCACGGCGCCGAACACGAACGCCAGCCCGACCGCCTCGAGGAGCATCAGCAGGAACACGCCGGGCCGGAGGTCGCGCTGGTTGGCGCGCACATCGCGAACGACGAGCCACAGTCCCGCGGCGACGAGGCACGCCATGAACAGCAGCGGGCCGCGGCTGCCGGCGATGCGGACGAACAGCATCTGCAGGATGACGTCCGCGCCGTTGCGCAGCGCGCCGCCGGGGTCGGCGGGCGCCACCGCCTCGAGGACCTGGTACAGCAGGAACAGCGGAAGGGCGAACAGCAGGCTGTAGCGCGGCGCGTGGCTGTCCCGCCAGTAGGGCCGCATCGGTGGCTCCGCCGCTAGGAGAGGCCGAGCCGCTTCTCGAGGTGCTGCTTGACCCCGGCCGTGATGATGCCGCGCTGCATCAGGCTGTCGATGGTCTGCTGGACGATCGAGCGGTCCGCCTCGAGACCCCGGTCGCGCAGCTCCTGGATCGCCCGCGCGAGCCGCTGGTCGTATTCGCTGTGCCGCAGCCGCCCCGCGTCCATCTCCACCTTGAGCTTCTCCATGGTCTGCACGAATCGCTCGACCGACACCGGATTCGTCATCGCTTCCTCGCGTGATGGGTCCGTACTGCCTCCGGGAAGATACCGGGAGGCGCCCCGGGCGGCGAGCGTCGGCTCACGCGAGCGCGGCAGCGGCGAACCGGCGTATGATCGCGCCGGCCGGCTCGATCGCGTGGATTCCCGCGACGCTCTTGCCCGCCTGCCAGTAATCCCGTGTCGAGCGGCCGTTTCGGAGCGAGCGCTTGAGCTTCCAGGCCGACCGCAACGCGTACACGGTGCGCATGAGGCGCTTGGTGCGGCGACCCTTGAGGAGCCAGCGGGCGATTGGCCCGGCACGGGTGCCCACGCGCTCCACGTACGGCGTGCGGATCACCGCCAGCGGCACGCCGGTGACGCGCTCGGTCAGGACGATGTCGTCCGCTCGGGCGGCGACGATCGCCTGCTTGTATTCCGGCGCGGCGTCGCACTCGGTCGTCGCGATGAACCGCGTGCCGAGCTGAGCGCCGGCGTAGCCCATCCGCAGTGCGGCGACGAACCCGTCGGCGTCGCCGATGCCGCCCGCGCACACCACGGGGACGTTGAGGTCTCCGAGCTCGGCCAGCAGCTGCTCGGCGCCCTTCGGACCGGCATGTCCGCCGGCGCGATTGTTCACCGCGATGAGGCCGTGCACGCCGCCCGCGAGACCTTTTTCCGCCCATTTGCGTTCGGTGACGTCGTGATAGACCAATCCGCCGAGCGGCGCGGCTCGCTCCACCACCCATCGTGGATTGCCGAGCGAGGTCACGAAGAAGCGGATGCCCTCTTCCAGCGCCACGTCGAGATAGCGGCGCATGCGCTCGAGATAGGCCTGCGAGCTCTGCTCGATCAACACGTTCATCCCGATCGGCTTCGCGGTGAGACGCCGGATGCGTCGCAACCCCTCCCGGAAGTCCAGGCCGCGCACGTACGTGAGCGACAGCGGCTGCACGATCCCTATGCCGCCGGCCTCCGATACGGCCGCGACCAGCTCGGGATTGGAGCAGGGATACATGGCGCCGCACAGCAGCGGCACCTCGATCCCCAGGCTCCGCGACAGCGGCGTGTCCAGGAGGCTCATGCGGGCTTGATCACGCCGAGCTGCCAGCGCGCGACCGCCTGTGCCACGACGTCGCCACTCG
>DATGDE010000039.1:0-2166 GCA_035311125.1 Gemmatimonadales bacterium | reverse complement strand
GCCGGACTGGACCTGGGCACGCCGCTCGATTTCGTCTCGACGGCCGACACCTACGGCGGCAACTCCGGCAGTCCGGTGGTCACGAAGGACCTGCGCATCGTCGGCTTCAATTTCGACCGCAACATCGATGCGCTGGTGCGCGACTACATCTACCTGCCCGAGCGCGGCCGCAACGTGATGGTGGATGTGCGCGCCATTCAGGCCGCGCTCGCGAACGTGTACGGGGCGCGGCGCATCGTCACGGAGCTGACGACGGGGCGGCTCGGGGAGAGCGACTCCCGCTAGGCCGTTCCGGCGTAGCGCTGCAGCACCTCCCGCAATGCGTCGCTCACCTCGACCTCGTCGGTGAGCGGTGGCGCCTTGGCCCCCGCCGTCAGGAGCGCTGCAACGACGCCGGCGTAGTCCCCCTGCTCCCGGTGCCAGCTGTTCTCAGACCCGTGGATGGCCCAGCCGAGCGGGGTCATGTCGTGGTCGTCCCCCTTCACGTTCACGTCACGCTGGTAGCGCAGGATCTCCCGCACCATCTCGACGTTGCCGTGCCAGGACGCCCAGTGCAGGGCCGAGCCGCCGTGTGCGCCGCGCGCGTCGGTGGGCCAACCCGCGGCGAGCATGAGCCGGACGGCGGCGGCGTTGTTGCTCTCCGCCGCGCTCGCGAGCTTGCGCTTGTCGTCGCCGGTGAGCGTCCGCGCCAGGTCGGGACGGCTCGCCAGCAGGCTCCGAAAGAGAGCTTCGTCACCCACCTCGCAGGCCAGGCTCAGTTTCAGCTCCTCCGGGCTTCGTTCCAGCAGCAGGCGCAGCACGTCGTCGTGGCCGAATTCCCGCGCGACGAGGTGCGCGGTCTTGTGCCCACCCAGCGTCCAGATGTAGATGCAGCCGCCGCTGCGCGGGTCCCGCTTCGGGAACCACTCTTCCGACACGCTCATGCGGATCGAGGCGGGGTCGGCATCCAGATGCCGTCGCACGAGCTCGAGATCGCCCAGCGCCGCGGCCATCAGGAGGTCGGTGGCGCAGCCGCGGCGCACGAGATAGCGCGCGACGTCCTGGCGGCTGCGCACCATGTACTGCGCGGGAGTCGATTCGTGGTCCACGTCGCGGGCGTCGATGTCCGCACCCTTGTCCAGCAGCAAGGTGGCGACCTCGATCGTCGGAGCGAAGTGGAGCGGGGTCTGCCCGTCGCCGCCGCGTGCGTGCACGAGGCCCGGATCGGCGGTGATCAGCCCGGCGAGCCGCTCCATCATGTTCAGCCGGGCGGCGGCGTGGACATCCACTCGCGCGCCGCGCTCGATCAGGAACGCGGCGAGGCCATGGTCGTCGTCCAGGACCCCGAAGCTCCCGGCCCACCAGTGGCTGCGCTGGTTGATGTCGGCCCCGGCGCTGAGCAGCAGCTCGATCATTTCCCGGTTGCCCCAGGGGAGGGCAGCGAGCAGCGGCGTCGCCCCGAAGGCGAAACCGGGAAGCGGGTCATCGAGCCTGGTCTTAAGCGCCGGGTGGCGCTCGAGTGTGCGGCGGGCGGCGGCAGTGTCGTTCGCCTTGATCGCCGCCACGAGCGCGGCGACGGGGTCCGCCGGGAGTCCGATCGACTCCACGTGGGCCTTGAGCTTCGGCCAGCTTTCGAAGCCGTACTCGACGGCGAGCGCGTGCTGGGCGTCGGCGAGTTTGGGGTCGTCGGGTGCGGGCCGGGAGAGCGTAGCCCGGTGGCGCTCGAGCGCCTGCGGGTTGCGCGCTTCGAGTCCGCGTAGCAGCTGCTTCGCCTGTTTCCTCAGATGGTCAAGATCGGGATGGTCGGGCAGGCGGCGGGTCATGGCTCCTCCCTTCGAACGCGCCCAGTGTCCGCCGGCATGGGCTGAAGAGAGGTCGATGGCGTCCAGCGAAACGGCACAGGTGGGATGATCCCTTTCCGCGGACGGGGTGCACCCTGCAATGCAGGGTGCAGTCTAGCGCGCCGCCGTCCGGATCACAAGAAGATCACACGATTCATTTCTGCCATACTGCATAACCGTCCGCGCGCAGCTCCCCCGCCAGCACGCGCTCCATCCGCTGCGCGGCCGCATAAGAGAGCGGATTGAGCTCGGCGTAGAGGTCGGGCCGCAGCCGGATGCCGTAGCGCCGCACGTACGGGTTGTCCTTCACGCCGTAGCGATGCCGCTCGAACCGGGTCTCGGGATC
>DATGDE010000038.1:0-9588 GCA_035311125.1 Gemmatimonadales bacterium | reverse complement strand
TGGGGGTCGGTGCTGCAGGGCGCCGAGGGGGCCGGGTTCGCAGTCCTCGTGGCGTTGGCGCCCTTCACGATGGGATTCCTCGGAGGGGGCGACGTGAAGTTGCTGGGAGTAGTCGGTGCCTTTGTCGGAGTGGACCGGTTGTTCGGAGCGTTGCTGCTCGTGGCCCTGGTCGGAGGTGTGCTGGCGGTGCTCGAGTCGGTCCGGCGGCAGGCGTTCCTGCGCGCGATCGCCAACATCCGTGGCTTCGCCAGGCAGTGGGTGTTGTTCGGCCGCGCCGCCGTCACGCCGACCCTCGAGTCGCCGGAAGCGATGACGGTGCCCTACGGAGTGGCAATCGCGGTGGGATCGCTTCTGTGGTGGTTTCTCGGAGGTGCGAGCCTGTGAGACGCTTGCGTAAGGACACGCGCGGGCAGGCCATGGTCGAGTTCGCGATCGTGCTGCCCCTGTTGCTGGTGCTGTTGATCGGCGTGTTCGAGTTCGGGCGCGCCTGGAACGTGTACCACGCCGTGACCGACGCAGCCCGGCTCGGGGCGCGCAGTGCGGTGGTGGCCGATCCAGTGACGACGCAGGACTCGGTGTACGCGATCGTCCGGCGAGCGCTGTCGCGAGCCGCCATCGACACGAGCAACGCGACCATCACGATGACGGGGTGGCGCACCGGTTCGGGAACCCCGGCATCGATCAACATTCAGGTTCCCTATCAGTTCGTGTTTCTGAAGCCGTTTCTGCACTGGTCGAGCAATAAGGCGAGCATCACGCTGCAATCGACGTTCGTGATGCGAAATGAATAGCCCCACATACGAAAGGTGGAGGAGGTCGCTTTGAGACAACGCCGGCTTTGGCTCATCCTGTCGCTCGCGCTGCTGTCCGGCGGCTCAGCGGCCTATCTCGCCCTGGCGTACCTGCGGGATCGTACGCCTCGGCTCATGGCGGCGGAAGCGCCGCGCACCCAGGTGGCCGTCGCCGCCCGCGACCTGCCGCTCGGAACGATTCTGCAGCAGGCCGATGTCCACATGATCGACTGGCGGGGGGATGCCGTACCCCCCGGCTACGTGCGCGACGCGGCCCTGATCGTGGGCCGCGGGCTGATCACTCCCGTCAAGGCCAACGAGATGCTGCTGGACGCGAAGCTGGCCCCGCGGGGGGCAGGCGGCGGTCTGGCGGTCACCATTCCTGACGGGTTGCGGGCCGTCAGCGTGCGCGTCGACGACGTCATCGGGGTCGCGGGGTTCGTGCTCCCGGGTACGCGCGTCGACGTGGTGCTGACGCTGCCGCCGAAGGACGACCGCAAGGAGACGGTCACGCAGGTCGTCCTCCAGAACATCCCGGTGCTCGCGGCCGGACAGGTGGTGCAGCAGGACGCCCAGGGGAAGCCGATCACCGTGTCGGTGATCACCGTACTCGTCGCTCCCGACGACGGCGAGAAGCTGATTCTCGCGGCCAACGAAGGGAAGATCCAGCTGGCACTCCGGAATTCGCTCGATCTCGCGGAGATCCAGACGCCCGGCGCACGGGAGCGCGGCTTGCTGCCCGGGAACCGGCAGGGTGGAGCAGCCACCGGCGGAGTCCGCAGTGCGTCGTCCGACGCGTCGGGCACGGTGGTCGAGGCGTACAAGGGCGGCGTTCGAACCCTCATCAAGTTCTAGAACGGAGCGGAATCGTGCAGCGCAATATCAGCGGTGCCAGCGGTATCTCGGCCTTGTGGCGGTTGACGCTCGCCATCGTGATTGTGGTGCTGGGCCTGATGGCCGGCCCACGGTTGGCGGCGCAGCGGATCGTCTCTGGGGCGCAGCAGGTCGTCACGGTCTCGGCCGGGGCGTCGGCGCTGCTGGTCTATGACGATCCGGTGGAGCGGTTCTCCATCGGAGAAACGACCATCGCCGACGCGGTGGCCGTGTCCCCCCGCGAGGTCCTGGTGACCGGCAAGAAGCTCGGGACCACGAGCCTGCTCGTGTGGGACAAGAGCGGGAACGTCCGGCTCTACTCGGTCGAAGTCACGGCCGACGCGCCCGCCCTTGAGCGCTACCTGCGGACGCTGTTTCCCGGCGACTCCATCGGGGTCTCCGCCAGTTCGAACACGGTCACCCTCAGCGGGCGCGTGCGCAGCGCTGCGGTCGATCAGCAGGCGGTCAGCATCGCCAAGGCGACCGGCGCCGTCGTCGTCGATCGGCTCCTCGCTCCGCCGGGACGACAGGTGCTGCTGCAGGTGCAATTCGCCGAGGTGAATCGCAGCGCCGCGAAGGAATTGTCGTCGATCCTCTCCACTGTGAACGCCCAGCGACTGACCGGCGTGGACAACGACTCCGTGCAGAGCGTGTCCGACGGCCTGATGCGCTTGTTTCTGGGTCACGCCGACGCGCAGTTCAACGCGGTGATCAAAGCGTTGCGGGCCCGTGGAGAGTTCAAGAGCCTCGCCGAGCCCAACCTGCTGACCCTCCCGGGCCAGGAGGCGACGTTCCTTGCCGGCGGCGAGTTCCCCTACCCGAGCGTCCAGGGTGGCGGACAGTCCGGCGCCATCACGATCGTCTTCAAGGAGTTCGGGGTCCGGCTGCGGTTCACGCCGACGCTGACCGAGGCCGGCAGCATCCGTCTGCACGTGGCGCCCGAGGTCTCTTCGTTGGATTTCGCGAATGGCCTGACCCTGAACGGCTTTCAGATCCCCAGCCTGCTGACGCGCCGGGCGGAGACCGATGTCGAGCTGCGCGACGGCCAGCATCTCGCGATCGCCGGACTCATGGACAATTCCTGGACCAAGGACGTCTCGCGGATTCCTCTACTGGGTGACATCCCGGTGCTGGGAGAGTTCTTCCGCTCGAGCGCCGCGCAGCAGAAGCGCACCGAGCTGCTGGTCGTGATCACTCCGGTCCTGGTCGACGCCAGCGATAAGGCGCCGGCGCTCCCCACCGGCCCCGCGGACAGTTGGGATTGGATGCACGGGCTCGGGAGTCATTCCGGCCCCAACCAGCAGTAGGCGGCAAGGAGACAGCCATATGCACAAACCCAGGGGTGTCGCGCAATCCGAGCGTGGAGCGGTGACCGTACTGGTGGCCGTCTCGATGCTCGCGGTCCTGGGCTTCTGCGCGCTCGCGATCGACATGGGGATGCTCTACGTCGCGCACAACGACGCGCAACGTGCGGCCGATGCCGCTGCGCTGGCGGGAGCGAGCGCCTTCATGGAGCAGGACGCGGCGCTGGCCGAGCCGGTCGCGCGCGCGCGGGCCATGGAATACGCCCTGCGGAACACGTTCCAGAACGGGCCCATCGATTCGAGCGAGGTCAGCATCCGGGTGGTTCCCGAAAGCTCTCTGGTTGGCGTGCGCGTGCAACGCGAGTCGGTGCCCACGCTGTTCGCGCGGGTCCTGGGCAAGCGCTACGTCCCGATCGGCGCCTATGCGGCGGCGGAAGCCGTGCAGGCCGGGAACGCCCGGTGCCTCAAGCCGTTTGCCGTTCCCGACATGTGGTACGACCAGAACGGCGACACGAACAACGATCGCGTGTGGGACAACGGGGAAACCTGGACCTACGGGGACTCCCCCGGTGACTACTACATGCCCTATTCCGGTCCTGGCGGTTCGCCCATGGAAACCGGGTATGGGAGCGGCTTCCGCAACTCGTCGTCCTATCAGGCGGACTTCGGGCGGCAGATCAAGATCAAGGTGACGAACCCGAAGGATGTTTCGGCGCCGTCTCCCGGCATTTTCCTGCCATGGCGGCTCCCCCCGGATTCGTCGCAGCAGCAGTGCTCGAAAGGCGGCGGCGGCGGCCAGACGTCTGGCGCAGCGACTTATCGCCGCAACATCTGCACGTGCAACACGTCGCCGATCGCGCTCAACGCGCCGTACCAGATCGAGACGGGCGACATGGTGGGTCCGACCTGGCAGGGCGTGGGGGAGCTGATCAACCAGGACCCCAACGCGGTCTGGGACGACGCGACCCACAGCGTGACGGGCTCGACGCTCGGCAGCGGCTGGATGAGCAGCCCGCGCGTCGTTCGCATCGCCCTGTTCGCGCCCGGACAGATCACCAAATCGGGGATGCAGACGATCCAGTTCAACAATTTCGCACTCATGTTCATCGAAGCGCAGAAGTCATTGAAGGATCCCGTGACGGGCCGGTTCCTGTACTACGTGTCGGGCAGCGACGCCCCCGGCAGCACCACGGGATCCCTCGTGAAGACTCTCAAGCTCGTGAAGTGACGAAAGGGAACGGTAAGAGCGTGCGAAGCGCACTGATTTCGACGGACCCCGCACTGCGGGAAGCGTTGCGGCGGGCGGCGACCCTCGACGGACACGGCCTCGAGGTCGCCGTCGAGCTCGCGACCCCGCTCAGCGAGATCACCGAGGAGCAGGTCAATGAGCTGCGGCGCAGCGATCCGCAGCTCGTGATCCTGGACTTCGACCACGACCCGGACACGGCCGTCAGCTTCGCCCGGTTCCTCACAGAGGGCAGCCCGCAGCGGTACATCGTGGGCGCCGGTCCGCGGCTCGAAGCCGAGGCGTTGCTCGATGCCATGCGGGCAGGAGTCGCCGAGTACCTGCCGAAGCCGCTCGCGGAGGAGGGCGTGAAGGGCGCTCTCGAGCGGGCGGCGCGGCGGCTGGGCTGCGCGCCGACCAGCCGGGAGCCGGGGCAACTCTACACCCTGTTCAGTCCCAAGGGAGGCGCCGGCACGACGTCAGTGGCCACCAACCTGGCCATCGTGCTACAGCGCCTCAGCGGCAAGAAGACGCTGCTCGTCGATCTCGACTTCGAGCTCGGGGAAGTCGCGGTGCTGCTCGGCGTGCAACCGCGCTTCAGCTTCCTGGATCTGGTACAGAACTTCCATCGCATCGATGCGGGGCTGCTTTCCTCCTTCATCGAGCATCACGAGTTGGGCGTGGATTTCCTGTCCGCACCGTTCCATCCGGAGCCGGCCGACTCCCCGGGGCGTGACCAGATCCGCGCCATCCTGCACTATCTCAAACGTCAGTACGACTATGTCATCGTCGATACGCCGAAGTCGTTCTCGCTCGACACCCTGGCTGCGTTCGAGGAAGCCGACCGCGTGTTCCTCGTGACGACGGTAGACGTGCCGTCCCTGCGGAATCTGCAGCGGTGCCTGCCGTTGTTCGAGCGCGTGTGCGGGAAGGATCACGAGCGCCTGCGGCTCGTTGTGAACCGCTACCATCCCGACGACGTGATTTCGCTCGACGACGTGCACCGCACCGTCGGGCTCAAGGTGTACTGGACGCTCAGCAACGACTACGAGGCCGTGAGCCGAGCCATCAACTCCGGCAATCCGGTCGCGCGGAACGCCAAGTCCCGCTACGCAAGAGACCTCCAGGCGCTGGGCGCGGACCTGGTGGGGGTCGACGCACCGGCAACCATCGGTCGCGCCAGCGGCGTCCGGATGATCGGCGACTTCCTGGGCCGTCTGCGCCGCCAGCCTGAGCGGGTGGCGTCATGACCGCCGACGCACGGCGTTCCACCGGCGCCTATGCCGCGCCCGCGACCGACGCGAAACGGCGCTCGCTGTCGTGGCAGACACCGCCGGCCGCGGCCGACGCGGGCGGAGCGCGCCCACCCGCTGAACAGAGCAGCGTCACGATGTCGCAGATCAAGACGCGGGTGCACCGGCGCATTCTCGAACGGCTCAACCTCTCGAATCTCGACAAGCTGGACCGGGAAGAGGTCGTCGCCGCGATCACCAAGGTGGTGCAGGACCTGGTCGCCCAGGAGCAGCTGCCGCTGAACCTCGGCGAACGGGAGCAGTTGGTACGACAGGTGGTCGACGAGATCTTCGGTCTGGGACCGCTCGAGAGTCTGATGCAGGACCCGGAGGTCGCCGACATCCTCGTCAACACGCACGACCAGGTGTTCGTGGAGCGGCACGGCAAGCTGCTCCCCACCGACGTCCGCTTCCAGGACGACCGGCATCTGTTGCAGGTGATCGACCGGATCGTGTCGGCCGTCGGCCGCCGGATCGACGATTCCTCCCCGATGGTCGATGCGCGGCTGCCGGACGGGTCGCGGGTGAACGCCATCATCCCGCCGCTTGCGATCGATGGGCCGCACCTCTCCATCCGCAAATTCAAGCGCGACGCCCTGTCGGGGGAAGATCTGCTCCGCATGGGTAGCGTCACGCAACCGATGCTCGAGGTGTTGAGCGGCATCGTCCGCGCCCGGCTGAACGTCCTGATCTCGGGCGGTACGGGCGCGGGGAAGACGACCCTGCTCAATGTCCTGTCGTCCTTCATCCCGGCGGACGAGCGGATCGTCACGATCGAGGACTCCGCCGAGCTGCAGCTGCGCCAGCCTCACGTCGTCCGTCTGGAGACGCGCTCGGCGAATATCGAAGGCCAGGGAGCCGTGCCGCAGCGGATGCTGCTCATCAACTCGCTGCGCATGCGCCCCGACCGGATCGTGATGGGCGAGGTCCGCGGCGCGGAAGCGGTGGACATGCTTCAAGCGATGAACACGGGGCACGACGGATCGCTCACCACGCTGCATGCGAACACGCCGCGGGACGCGTTGAGCCGGCTCGAGACGATGATCTCGATGGCGAGCCTCAACCTCCCCGACAAGGCCATGCGCCAGCAGATCGCGAGCGCCATCAACGTCGTCATTCAGGTGACCCGTCTCTAGGATGGGTCCCGCAAGCTGATCACCATCTCGGAGATCGTGGTGATGGAAGGGGACGTGATCACGATGCAGGACATCTTCGTCTTCGAGCGGCAGGGGGTGGATGAGGACGGGAAGGTGGTGGGCCGCTTCCGGGCGACCGGTCTGCGCCCGCGCTTCACGGAGCGGCTCCAGGCGTGGGGGATCGAGCTGCCCGCGGGACTGTTCTCGCCGGTGGCGGAGCGTACGGCTGCGGAGGCCCGATGGTAGGCCCGGCCATTCTCGTGTTCGCCACGGTGGCCCTGGGCACGGTGGCGGCGGCGCTGGCGATCCAGTGGATGCTCGAGTTCCGGCAGCGCCGGGTCGTGGTGCGCCAGCTGCGTGACTTCGCCGCCGCCGCCGCGACTCCCAGTGGGCCGTCGGCGGCGCTGCTGCCGGACGCCGCGGCCCAGGCGAAATGGCTGCGCGCGATCGCCGACCGCATCCCTCGCGTGCCCGGTCTCGGCCAAGCGCTGGAGCAGGGTGGCCTGGCGTGGACGCCGCAGAGCTTCATGGTGGTTTCGCTCGGCTTCGCGATGGGCGCCGGCCTGACCATGCTGATCGTCTTCCCGGTATGGCCGGCGGTGCTGCTGGCAGCCGCCGGGGCGGGCGCGCTGCCCTACCTGTACGTCCGGCGCAAGAAGCGGTTGCGCCTGGAGGCGTTCGAGGAGCAACTGCCCGAGGCGATCGACCTGATCGGGCGCGCGATGCGGGCCGGCCACCCGCTGTCCGCGGGGCTCAAGATGGCGAGTGAGGAATCGCCGGAGCCGCTGGCAGGCGAGTTCCGTCGCGTGTTCGAGGAGCAGCGATTCGGCATGCCGTTCGAAGAGGCGATTCTTGGAATCGCCGATCGCGTCGGCCTCATCGACGTCCGCATTCTGGTGACGGCGATCCTGGTGCAGCGCGAGGTCGGAGGCAATCTCGCCGAGGTGCTGGACAAGATCGCCTACGTGATCCGCCAACGATTCACCATTCGCCGGCAGCTCCGCGTGTACACCGCACAGGGCCGCTTCAGCGGGATCGTCCTGGCGCTGCTGCCGGTGGCAGTCGGGTCCGCGCTGTTCTTCATCAACCGGGAGTACATGATGACGCTGTTCCTGGACCCGGTCGCCCGCTACTTCCTGGTGCTCGCGGTGATCCTGCAGATCCTGGGCTACTTCTGGATCCGCAAGATCGTGGACATCGAGATCTGAGGAAATTCCCGTGACCTACTTCGCAGCGTTGCTCTTCGGGCTGGCGGTGGCATCCGCCGTCTGGCTGATCGCCCGGCTGATTCCCGCCCGGCCGCGCAGCGTGACGCGGCAGCTCGCCGAGCTCGAGCGCCTGGGCAACCAGGCCCTGGATTCGGAGGGCCGTCAACGGCGGCGTCACTCGCGCGAGCTCAAGGCGATGCTCGAGTTCGTCGGTGGGCGGTTCGGCGGTGATCCGCGCCGCCGCGCGCAGTTGCGGGAGCTCCTCATACACGCGGGATACCGTGAGGCCGGCGCCGCCGGCGTCTACTGGGGCGCCCGGATCGCCTTGACCGTCGCTTTGGGGTTCGGGCTCCTCATGTTGGCCGGGGCATTGGGGGCCGACGCGGCGCGGACGCTGATCGCCGCCGGGTGGGGCGCGGTGCTGGGATGGGTGGGGCCTGCGGTGCACGTCGGCCGGAGGGCCCGGAACCGGCAGAAGGAGCTGCAGCGCACGCTGCCCGACGCCTTGGATCTGATGATCGTCTGCGTCGAGGCGGGTTTGGCGTTGAACCAGGCGCTGGTCCGCGTCGCCGAGGAAATCCGCCACGTCAGCCGCCTCACGAGCGAGGAGTTCTCGCTCGTCAACTACGAGATTCGCGCGGGGGTCCCGCGGGAAGAAGCGCTGCGCAACCTGGGCGAGCGCACCGGCGTCGCCGACATTCGGTCGCTGGTCGCCATGCTGGTGCAGACGGACCGCTTCGGCACGTCGATCGCGCAGGCGCTGCGCGTGCATTCCGACACGTTGCGTACCAAGCGCCGCCAGCGTGCCGAGGAGGCGGCGGCGAAGACCACGATCAAGCTCGTGTTCCCGCTCGCCACATGCATCTTCCCTGCCCTCTTCGTGGTGATCCTGGGTCCGGCGATGGTTCAGATCTACCGCACGCTCTCCGGGCTGCGATGAGCGCGTGCATCGCCGTCACCAACCTCACGCGGGGCCGGAGCGTTGGATCCCGCGTTCGCCTCGCCGACAAGTGGTGGTCCCGGCTGCGGGGCCTGTTGGGCCGCAGTCCCCTCTCCGCTGGCGAGGGATTGATGCTGGTGCCGTGCCGAGCGGTCCACATGTTCGGCATGCGCTATCCGGTCGACGTCGCCTTCATGGATGGTGCGGGCACCGTTGTGGCGACTTATCACCGTCTGGCTCCGGGGTCGCGCTCCAAATGGCACCGGCGCGCCGTGGCCGCCCTGGAGGTGCCGGCCGGTACGCTCGCGACGACGGAGACCGGGGCCGGTGATGCCTTGACGTGGCATCCGAGTCCGGAGGCGTCATGAGCGCATCCACCGCAAGCGCCTTGCACCGGCTCGCCGACAGCGGCGCGGCCCCCTCGTGCCCCCCGGCGCCGGAGAGCATCGCGGACACGGGCCTGACGCCTGAAGCGATCACCGAGCTGTTGCTGAAGACGTTGTACGTCCAGGGCGCGCGGAGCGGGCAGGAGCTGGTGGAATCGTTGTGCCTGCCCTTCGCCATCGTGGACGAGCTGCTCCTCACGCTCCAGCACCAGCGGCTGATCGAGGTGAAGCGCACCGCCGGGGCGGGCCGCGGAGGGTACATCTTCGACCTTACGACCGCCGGAAGCGAGCGCGCCCAGGAGGCGATGGCCGCAGGCCAGTACGTGGGCCCGGCGCCGGTTCCCCTCGAGCACTATCGCACCTGGATCGAGCGGCAATCCATCCGGAACGTCCACGTGACGCGCGAGCGCCTCACCGCGGCGTTCGGCGATCT
>DATGDE010000037.1:0-5639 GCA_035311125.1 Gemmatimonadales bacterium | reverse complement strand
GACGACTTCGCTTCCCTCCCCGTACAGCCCCCGAAAGGTGAGGCCGACCTGCGTGAGCCCCTGCAATACCTTGCCGATCTCCTTGGTTAACACGAGTCCCGGCAAGTGGATAAGTACACTGGCGCGCAAGCCCGTGCCGGCATTGGTGGGGCACGAGGTAAGATAGCCAAACTCGGAATGGAACGCGAACGGCAACAGCTGCCCCAGCTCGCTATCTATCGATTCCAGCGCGGCATACGCAGCCTCCAGGTCGAACCCGGACAACATCGCCTGCAGCCGCAGGTGATCCTCTTCATTGATCATGACGCCGACCGGCGCCTCGACCAGCACCGCGGCGCCGACGCGCGGACGAGCCGCATCGCCGTCCAGGGCCGCCAGTTCCTTGCTCACGAGGTGGCGCTCGTGCAGCAGTTGGCGGTCTGGCCGCGACAGCTCGTCGAGCCGCAACAGCACCGCCCGCCGCAGCCGCTCGCTCGCCGCGGCCGCATCGGTGACCCGCGCCGCCACCGCCCGGCGCTCCGCATCGCTGGCCCGTTGGCTGAAGGGATGACCGACGACGTTGCGCGCCAGCCGGATCCTCGTGGACAGCACGATCTGCGGGTGCGGCCCGGAAGCGTGCAGCCAGCCCAACCCGCCATCGGGCAGCAGCGAGAGGTCGATCATTCGCGGACCCGGATCTGGTCGCGCAGCTCCGCCGCGCGCTCGAAGTTCTCGCTCTCCACGGCGCGCCGCAGCTGGTCACGCAGCTCCAGCAGCTCGCTCGCGGCGCTGGTCTCGCCGTCCGCGCCCGGCGGGACGTAGCGCTCCCCCATATGCTGGCTCGAGCCGTGGAGCCGGCGCAGCAGGTCGCGCAACTGTTCGGCGAACACCTGGTAGCACTGCGCGCAGCCCAGGCGCCCCGTGTCGCGGAAATCGTTGAGCGTGGCCCCGCAGCTCGGGCAGCGGACCGCGTCCGCGGGCGCGGGGAGGTTGGTGCCCTTCCCCATCGCCGACAGGAAGGTGCCGAGCGTGGACTTGAGCGCGGTGGTGCCGGTCTCGATGCCCTTCTCCTGAGCGCACTGCTCGCACAGGTGGAGCGTGACCTTGGTGTCGTGCTCCACCTGGGTCAGGTTGATGACCGCTTCACGTTCCTTGCAGTTGTCGCAGCGCATCAGGGTATGGCGTCCACCGATCCCACCGCCACGAGTCGCCCATCCTCCAGCCAGAGGATGCGGTCGGCGCGCGCGGCGAGCTGCCGATTATGGGTGACGATGACGATCGCCGTTTCGAACTCGCGCGCGAGCCGGAACAGCATCTCGTGCAGGTGCTCGCTCGAGGTGTGATCGAGGTTCCCCGACGGCTCGTCGGCCAGCACGAGACTCGGATCGTGCACCAGCGCTCGCGCCACCGCGCAGCGCTGCTGCTCGCCCCCCGACAGCTCGGCCGGCCGGTGCGTCATCCGCCCCGCCAGCCCGACCGCCGACAGGCGCTCCTCCGCCCGCGAGCGGGCCTCCCGCTCCGACACACCCCCGATCAACAGGGGCATCATCACGTTCTCCAGAGCGGTGAACTCGCGCAAGAGATGATGGAACTGAAAGACGAACCCGAGCTTGCGGTTCCGCGTCTCGGCCAATCCCTGCGGCCCCAGATCGGCGTAGCGCGACCCTTCCAGCCACACGTCCCCGGCCGTCGGACGGTCCAGGGCGCCCAGCAGGTGGAGCAGCGTGCTCTTGCCCGCCCCCGAGGCGCCGACGACGGCGATCAACTCGCCCCGGTGCACGTCGAGATCGACGCCCCGGAGGACCTCGAGCGGCCGCCCGTCACCGCCGGCGAACACCTTGCGGATGCCTCGAGCTTCGAGCAACGCGGTCATTCGTAGCGGATCGCGGGAACCGGGTCCAGGCGCGCCGCCAGCAAGGCGGGATACAGGGGCGCCAGCGTGGCGATCAGCAGGCTCGCCGCGACCACCACGAGCACGTCGGCGACCTGGGTGTGCACCGGGAGGTGATCGATGAAATAGATGGACGGGTCGAGTGGAATCCACTCCCCGCGGTTGATCATCGCCCCGACCCCGATCCCCAGCGCCGCTCCGACGATGGTCCCCGCCAGCCCGATGAGCACGCCCTGCGCCAGGAACACGCGCCGTACGGCGGCGCGGCGCAGACCCATGGCCATCAGAATGCCGATCTCGCGCGTCTTGTCCCGCACCACCATCGTCAGCGTCCCCACCACGTTGAATGCCGCCACCACACAAATGAAGAACACGACCAGGCCCATGCCGAGTTTCTCGAGCTTCAGGGCCGAAAAGAGGGACGCGTTCTGCGACTGCCAGTCGACCACGCGATACGGGTAGCCGAGGCGGGTCTCGAGATCCTGGCCGAACCGCTGGGCGTGCTCCGGATCGGCGAGCCGCACCTCGAGGCCGGTGACGGCGCTGTCGAGCGCTGCAAAGTGCTGGGCCGTGGACCGGGACATGACCACGTAGGAATTGTCGTACTCGAACATGCCGGTGTCGAACAATCCCGTCACCTCGAAGCGATGGAACCGCGGCACGTACGCCCCCACGCTCGGGTTGAAGCGCGTGCCGGCGAAGGCGACGAGCGTGACCACATCGCCCGGAAAGGCCGACATCTTGCTGGCGAGCCGGGAGCCGAGCACGATGCCCGCTTCGACGTCGGGTCTGGTCGTGCGAAACCGCAGGTCCCCGCGGGTGAAGTGGCGCGCGAGCGTGGTGACGGCGCGCGTCCCCGTGTCCGGATCGATCCCGAACACGACCACGCCCTCGGCATAGTCGTGCCCGGCCGTGATGCCCGCCTGGGTGATCACGAATGGGGCGGCCGATACGACGCCCGGCACGCGACGGACCTGGGACAGCACCGCGGGCCAGCCGTCCAGGCGCAGGCCCTCGCCGTAGGTCAACACGCGCAGATGGGGGCTGGCCACCAGGATCTTGTCCCGCAGGTCGGCCTGGAGGCCGTTCATCAGGCCGAGCACGACCATGAGCGCGCCGACGCCCAGTGTGACCCCGCCGACGGCGATGACCGTGATGAAGGACAGCAGCCGGGACGTGCGGCGGCTCTTCAGGTACCGCAGCGCGATGCGCGACTCGAGCCACGACGGCCAGTTCGCCCACACGAAGGCGATCACGCCCACGAGCAACAGGGCCAGGACCACGCCGGTGGCGATCTCGCGGGCGCTCATTCGGGGCGCAGCATCGGAAACAGGATGACGTCACGAATCGTCGTGCGGTCGGCCAGCATCATCAACAGCCGGTCCAGGCCCAGTCCCACGCCACCCGTCGGCGGCATGTCGTACTCGAGCGCGCGCAGGAAATCCTCGTCCAGCGGCTGCGCCTCGCGGTCCCCGGCGGCGCGGAAGCGCGCCTGCTCCTCGAAGCGGCGGCGCTGCTCGTCGGGATCGTTCAGCTCGCTGAAGGCGTTGGCGAACTCCCGCCCCAGCAGGAACAGCTCCCAGCGCTCGACGCGCGCCGGGTCATCCCGCTTCCGCTTGGCGAGCGGCGAGAGCGACACGGGATAGTCGAGCACGAACGTCGGCTGCACGAGGGTGGGCTCGACGAAGGTTTTGAAGACCTCGTCCAGCAGCTTGGCCCCGGACAGCGTGTCGGGATCGGGCACGGCGCGGCGACGCAGCGCGGCCTGCAGCTCCGCCTCCCCCGCCGTCGCGAGATCGATGCCCGCCGACTCCCGCACCAGATCGTAGAAGTCCCGCCGGGCGAACGGCCGGGCGAAGGACAGCGTCGTGCCGTGACGCTCCAGCGCCGGGGCGCCGAACAGCTCCTGCACGAGGCCGGACAGCATCCCTTCCGTGAGGTCCGCCATGTGGAGGTAGTCGGCATACGCCTCGTACCATTCCACCATGGTGAACTCGGGGTTGTGCCAGCGGTCGAGGCCCTCGTTGCGGAAATCGTGCCCGATCTCGTACACCTTCTCGAGCCCGCCCACGATGCAGCGCTTCAGGTACAGCTCGTCCGCGATGCGCAGGTAGAACGTCGCGTCCAGTGCCTCGTAGCGGGTGGTGAACGGCCGGGCCGCGGCGCCGCCATACAGTGGCTGCAGGACCGGCGTCTCCACCTCCAGGTACCCCTCGCCGTCGAGGAAGGCCCGGATGGAGCGGGTCACGCGCGCCCGCAGCTGGAACACGGCGCGCACGTCGGGATGGACGGCGAGATCGGCGTAGCGCTGTCGCGAGCGCAGCTCCGGGTCGACCAGCGCGCCGTGCAGCACGCCGTGCTCGTCGAGCTTGCCGCGGGGCAATGCCCGCAGCGATTTGGTGAGCAGGGTGAGCCGCTGCACCCGCACCGTGATCTCCCCGGCCCGGGTGCGGAACAGCGCGCCTTCGACGCCGACGATGTCGTCCTGATCGAGCAGGCCGACGATGTCGTAGGCTGCGCCGCCGAGGACGTCGAAGTTGAAGTAGAGCTGGATGCGGCCCGAGGCGTCTTCGAGGTGCGCGAAGGTGGTCTTGCCGTGCAGGCGCGCCGCTCCCAGGCGTCCCGCCAGCCGGTGCAGGGTGTCATCGCCCTCGCGGAAGCCGTCGAGCGTCGCCTGGGCGGTGGCGGTCCGCCGGAACTCGTAGGCGAACGGCGTGACGCCGCGCCGCACCAGCTCGGCCAGCTTGTCCCGCCGCGCCGCCTGCACCAGGCTGGTCACGCCGCCTTGCTCCCCCCTCCAAAGCGTTTCAGATACGCCTCGATGAACGGGTCGAGATCCCCGTCCATCACCTTCTGCACGTCTCCCACTTTCAGCTCCGTCCGGTGGTCGTTGACCATCGTGTACGGCTGAAAGACGTAGGAGCGGATCTGGTTACCCCAGGCGATGTCGGTCTTCTGCTTGTCCACTTCCGCCTTCTTGGCCGCCTGCTCCTCCAGCGCGCGTTCGTACAGCCGCGCCTTCAGCATCTTGAGCGCCGTCGCCTTGTTCTTGAACTGGCTTCGCTCGTTCTGGCACGCCACCACGATGCCGGACGGCAGATGCGTGATGCGCACCGCCGACGACGTCTTGTTGACGTGCTGGCCGCCAGCGCCACCCGATCGCATCACGTCGGTACGTACGTCGTTCTCATTGATGTCGATCTTGATGCGGTCGTCCACTACCGGATAGACGGTGACGCTGGCAAACGAAGTGTGCCGCCGGGCATTGGAATCGAACGGCGAGATGCGCACCAGCCGGTGCACGCCGTTCTCGCTCTTGAGCCAGCCATAGGCGTTGTGGCCCTTGATCACCACGGTCGCCGACTTGATGCCGGCGCCCTCGCCTTCGGTCTCCTCGATCCATTCGACCTTGTAGCCGTGCGCTTCGGCCCAGCGCACATACATGCGCATCAGCATGCCGGCCCAGTCCTGGCTTTCGGTACCGCCGGCCCCGGCATGCACTTCGAGATAACAGTCATTGGCATCGGCCTCGCCCGAGAGTAGCGCTTCCAGCTCGCGGCGCGCCACTTCCGCCTTCAGGCGCCTGAGCGCGGCTTCTGCTTCAACGACGGTCTTGTCGTCTTTTTCAGCCTCGCCCAACTCGATCATAGTGAGCTGGTCGGCGAGCTCCATCTCCATACGGCCGATGGCATTGAGACGGTCCTCCAACGTGTCGCGCTCGCGCATCACGCGCTGGCCGCGCACCGGATCGCTCCAGAGATTGGGGTCC
>DATGDE010000036.1:0-23006 GCA_035311125.1 Gemmatimonadales bacterium | reverse complement strand
GTCACCGCGCTCGAGCATGGGGCGCTGCGCGACGTGCACGACGGGCTGCTCCGGTCGATGCTGTGGGGCGCGCTCTGGGACCAGGTGCGGGATGCCCGGCTCGACCCGGCGCGGTTCGCGCGCCTCGCTCTCACCGAGCTGCCGTTCGAGCGCGACGAGCAGATCGTTCCCGTTGTGCTCGGCCGGCTGGCCCGGGACGTCGACGCGTACCTGCCGCCCGCCGGAGCGCGGACGACCGGCGCAGCGGCCGAGCGCGTGCTGTGGGCGATGGCGGGCGATACCGCCCGGGCCTATGGCATTCGTCGCGCCGCCCTCGATGCGTTCATCGAGCTCGCCGCCACCCCCGCCGGCGTCGCCGAGATGAAGGCGCTGCTGCACGCCGATTCTGCAGCGGGCGCGCCGCTCCGCGATCCGACCCGCTGGAGCATCGTCGACCGGCTGCTCATCCTCGGTGACGGGGAGGCGGAGCAGGCGCTGACCGCGCAATCCGCGCGTGACACGACCCCGGATGGGCGCCGCCGTGCCTTCATCGCGGGCGCAGCCCGGCCCAGCATCGCAGTCAAGGCGGAGTACTTCCGGCGCTGGTTCGCCGACGCGTCGCTCAACGAGGACTGGGCGAGCGGGAGCTTCGGGACGTTCAACGCGATCGAGCATCAGGCGCTCACCCGGTCATTCCTCCGCCCAGCGCTGGATTCCCTGCCCTACATCCAGCACCATCGCCGGATCTTCTTCCTCGGCGCGTGGCTGGGGGCCTTCCTGGGCGGGCAGACGAGCCGGCAGGCGCTCAACGTGGTGCGCGCGTACCTCGCCGACCACCCGAACCTGCCGGCCGACCTGCGGCAGAAGGTGCTCCAGAACGCCGACGAGCTGGAGCGGACCGTGAGGATCCGGGCGCGGTGGGCTGAGCGGTAGCGCCTCGCGCGAGTCTCGCGCGCGCTGCATTCTTGAGCGTTCCCGAAACCCATCCCTCGTGAGGCCGTCGCCCATGTCGCGTGTCTCCCTGTTCGCCGCGCTGCTCCTCGTCCCCGCTCTCGCCCGCGCCCAGCAGGTAGACACGAGTCTCTGGACGAACCTGCGGTTTCGGTTCATCGGACCCGACGGCAACCGCGCGACCGCGGTCACGGGCGAGCCCGGTAATCCGCAGGTCGCCTACGTCGGCGCGGCCTCGGGCGGCGTCTGGAAGACCGAGGACGGCGGCGTGCACTGGCGCGCGGTCTTCGACAGCGAGCCGGCCCAGGCGATCGGGGCGCTCGCCATCGCCCCCTCGGCGCACAACACGATCTGGGCCGGGACGGGGGAGACGTTCTTCATCCGCTCGATGACGACGCTGGGCAACGGCGTGTACCGCTCCACCGATGCGGGCCGGAGCTGGACGCACATGGGGCTCGACTCCACGGGCCGCATCGCCCGCATCGTCATCGACCCTCAGAACCCGGACGTCGTGCTGGTATGCGCGCTGGGACGCGCCTACGGCCCGTCGGCCGAGCGCGGCGTCTACCGGACCGCCGACGCTGGGAAGACGTGGGCGCGGGTGCTCTTCGTGGACGCGAACACCGGATGTTCGGACCTGGCGATCGACCCTGGCGACCCCAACACCCTCTTCGCCGGAATGTGGCAGTTCGAGATCAAGACCTGGCACCTCCAGAGCGGCGGCCCGGGGAGCGGGCTGTGGGTGTCGCGCGACGGCGGCGTCACCTGGAAGCGGCTCGCGGGACACGGGCTGCCGGCGGCGAGCCACGCCGTGGGCAAGGTCGCGGTCGCGGTGGCCCCGTCCGACCCGAACGTCGTATACACGCTGATCGAGGACGCCGACCCGACGCTGTATCGCAGCGCCGACCGCGGCAACACCTGGCAGCTCATGAGCCGCAATCACGACATGGCCGAGCGGGCGCCCTACTACGTGCGCTTCGCGGTCTCACCCGACGACGAGGATCGGCTGTACTTCGTCACCGTACGGTTCAGCGTGTCACTGGACGGTGGGCGCACCTTCGCCCGCTCCGGGTTCGGCGCCGGCGGCGACAACCACGACGTCTGGATCGATCCCGAGAATCCCGACCGCTACATGATCGCGCACGACGGCGGGGCCAGTATCACGCTGAACCGCGGTCGCAGCTATACGCGGATCGTGCTCCCGATCGCCCAGATGTACCACGTCGCGACCGACACGCGGGTCCCCTACTACGTCTACGGCAACCGGCAGGATGGCAGCTCGTACCGCATGCCGAGCCGCAGCCTCTCCGGCGGACTATCCGAGGGGCAATGGGGCCATGTCGGGGGGTGTGAGTCGGGGTTCGCCATTCCCGACACCGTGGACAACGCGACCGTGTGGTCGGGCTGTTACGACGGCGGGCTCGAGGTCTACGACGTCCGCACCGACCAGGCCCGCAACGTCCGGGTGTGGCCCGAAGCGGCGTACGGGTGGCGGCCCGCCGACCTGAAGTACCGCTGGAACTGGACCTTCCCGATCGCCATCTCGCCGCACGACCACCACCGGGTGTACGTCGGCAGCCAGTTCGTGCATCGCACCACGGACGGCGGCGCGAGCTGGCAGGTGATCAGCCCCGATCTCACCCGCAACGACACTACCCACCAGCAGAGCTCGGGCGGCGTCACGACCGACAACCTCATGACGTTCGACGGGGCGACCCTGTTCGCCATCGCCGAGTCGCCCGTCCGGGACGGCGTGATCTGGACCGGCTCCAACGACGGTCTGGTCCAGGTCACGCAGGACGGCGGCACGAGCTGGACGAACGTCACCGCCAACATCCCCAGACTGCCTCCCTGGGCGAAGGTTTCGAACATCGAGCCGTCGCATTTCGACGCCGGAACGGCGTACCTGGCCGTGGACTTGCACGAGCTCGACGACTTCGGCTCATACATCTACAAGACGACGGATTACGGCAGGACATGGAAGCGGATTTCGGACACCTTCCCCCGCTCCATCCTGTCCTTCGTCCACATGGTGGCGGAGGATCCCGTGCGGCGCGGCATGCTCTTCGCCGGGACCGAGAACGGACTCTACGTGACACTGGACGACGGGGTCCGCTGGCTGCCGCTCCAGACCAACCTGCCGCATGCGCCGGTGTCCTGGGTGAGCGTGCAGCCCCGGTTTCATGATCTCGTGGTCGCGACGTACGGGCGGGGCTTCTGGATCCTGGACGACATTTCGCCGCTCGAACAAGTGGATCCGACCGCGCTGGGGCGGCGCGCGTCCCTCTTCGCACCATCGGCGGCCTATCGCTTCCGGGCCACGCAGGGGATTACTGCGGCGCCCAACAGTGCCGTGCGCGCGGACAATGCCGCATTCGGCGCGGCGCTGACCTACTACCTGTCCTCCGCGGTGGCGGACACCGGAGCCGCTCCTCCGACACCGCCGGAGCCGGCCGCGCGCGACACCACGCCGCATCGCGCCGTGATCAAGCTGCTGGTGCTCGGCGCCAACGGCGATACAGTTCGCGTCCTGACGCCCGAGCGCAAACCCGGCTTGAATCGCGTCGTGTGGGACCTGCGCGCCGCGCCGCCCGCCGTCCCCAGGCTGCGGACGGCGCCGCCCGACGCCCGCTGGGTGCGAGTCGGGGACGACGGCACGCGTCCGCTCGTGACCTGGGATCTCGACCTGTCGTTACGCGGGCCGCTCGTGCCGCCCGGCACCTACACCGTGCGGCTCGTCGTGGGCGACAGCGCCCAGAGCCAAAGTCTCGTGGTGCTGCGCGACCCGAACACGGCGGGCAGCGATTCCGACGTGGCGGCGCAGGGTCGCCTGGGTCGCGCGCTCCGCGACGAGCAGGACAGCGTCGCCCGCATGATCAACCGGCTGGAGTGGGTGCGCACGCAGCTGGGGAGCCTCGCCGCCCAGCTGCGCGGCGACTCGGCGCTGGTCCGCGATTCGGCGGCGAAGCGGCTCGCGGCCCGGGCCGATTCCCTCGATCGGCGCGCGGTCGCCGTCGAGGGGAGCCTGTTCGACGTCCACCTGACCGGTGCCCGGGAGGACGCGTTCCGCCATCCGATGCAGCTCTGGGGCCGGCTCGCGGCGCTGCAGTCGGACGTGTCGGAGAACAGCGCCGATTTCGCGCCGACCTCGCAACAGCTCGCCGTGAACGAACTGTTCCGCCAGCGCCTGGCGGAGAACGCGGGCCGGTTCGCACAACTCATGGAGAAGGATCTGCCGGCCTTCGCCGCCACGCTCCGCCAGACGCCGCTGCCGGACGTGATCGCGACGGGGCTCTCCGCGGGAGCGGCCCCGGAGCGGTGACCCGCGAACCGCAGCGGTAGCCGATGCGCCTCCACCTCGTCGACGGCACCTACGAGCTGTTCCGCGCGCACTTCGGCGCGCCCGAGGCGACGGCGCCGGACGGCTCGGCCGTCGGGGCGACTCTGGGATTGCTGCGATCGCTCCTGTCGCTGCTGCGCGAGGACGGCGTCACGCACGTCGCTTGTGCGTTCGATACGGTCATCGAATCGTTTCGCAACGAGCTGTTCCCCGGCTACAAGACGGGCGAGGGCGTGCCCGAGGAGCTGATGGCCCAGTTTCCGCTCGCCGAGCGCGCCGCGCGCGCGCTGGGCGTGGTGGTGTGGTCGATGGTCGAATTCGAAGCGGACGACGCGCTGGCGACGGCCGCGGCGCGCGGCGCCGCATCGCCCGCCGTCGAGCAGGTAGTGATCTGCTCGCCGGACAAGGATCTGGCGCAGTGCGTGCGCGACACGCGCGTCGTATGCCTCGACCGCCGGCGCCGGCTCGTGTACGACCGGGCCGGCGTGCTCGAGAAGTTCGGCGTGGCGCCCGATTCGATTCCCGACTGGCTCGCCCTGGTAGGCGACACGGCGGACGGGTTCCCGGGCGTGCCTCGCTGGGGCCCCCGCTCCGCGGCGACGCTGCTGGCGCACTACGGGCATCTGGACGCGATCCCCGACGAAGCGTCACAGTGGACGGTGAGCGTGCGCGGAGCCGCAGGGCTGGCGCAGAGCCTGCGCGAGCACCGCGCGGACGCCGCCCTCTACCGGCGGCTGGCGACGTTGCGCACCGACGTGCCGCTCGCTGAAGCGCCGGACGCGCTGCGCTGGCGCGGGGCCGTGCGCCCGGAGCTCGTCGCACTGTGCCGCGAGCTGGGGAACGAGGATATCGTTCAGCGAGTCCATCGGTGGCGCGAGTGAGCGCTGCCCGAACCCGACCACGGGAGTCGCCGATGTCGCATCGACGGAGGCTGATCGTCACCTGGCTCTGCGCGCTGACTGCGGCGCCGGGGGCCGCCCAATCGGTCCAATACCGCTCGCCGGCGGGCATGGAGTACCGCGCCCAGCGCGACACGGGCCCCGTCGCCAGGGCCGAGAGCGCCCTCGCGCGCGACCCGCGCAACGTCACGCTGATCATCCAGCTCGGCCTGGCCCAATCGGGCGCGCGCCAGTACCGCGAGGCGATCCAGACGTTCACGCGTGGGCTGGCACTCGCGCCCGACAACGCGCTGTTGTACCGCTGGCGCGGCCATCGCTACCTCTCGGTCCGCGAGCTCGACCACGCGATGGACGACCTGACGCGCGGGCTCGCCCTCGACAGCACCATGTACGGCATCCTCTATCACCTGGGCATCGTGCGGTTCGCGCGCGACGATTTCGAGGGCGCCGCCGACGCATTCGCCCGGGCGCAGCCGCGGGCACCCGACGCGGGCGAGCTGGCCGGTTCCACCGACTGGCTCTGGATGTCGCTGGCGCGCGCGGGACGAGTCGCGCAGGCGAACGCGATGCTGGCCCGGCGTCCGGACTCGCTCCCCGTGGACAACGCCTACACCCGAAGGCTGCGGCTCTATCGTGGCGAGATCGCTCCGGAGGCGGTGATCACTTCCGCCGATACCGAGGACATCGCGATCGCCACGTTGAGCTACGGTCTCGGGAACTGGTACCTGGTGCGCGGCGATACGACGCAGGCCCGCAGCTGGTTCGCGCGCTCCATCGCCTCGGGCGGCTGGCCGGCATTCGGCTTCATCATGTCGGAAGTCGAGCTCCGGCGGCTGCGTTGACATGGAATTCGATCTCGGGCGATCGATCGACCTGTTGCGCCGCACGCCCGCGGTGCTCCGCTCGCTGCTCGAGGGCCTGGAGGTGCCGCTGATCCGGGGCACCGAGGGGCCCGACACCTTCAGCCCCTTCGACGTCGTGGGCCACCTGATCGACGGCGAGGAAACCGACTGGATGGCCCGCGCGCGCCTCATCCTGGCGCAGGGGCCGAGCATCCGGTTCGAGCCGTACGACCGCGTCCGCCACCGCTCGCGCAACGTCGGACGGTCCCTGGCGTGGCTGCTGGACGAGTTCGCCCGGTTGCGGGCCACCAATCTCGAGACGCTGCGGTCCTGGAAGCTCACCGGCATTCAGCTCGATCTGCCGGGCGAACACCCGAGCTTGGGTCCGGTGACGCTGCGGCAGCTCCTGTCCGCCTGGGTCGTGCACGACCTCGGCCACCTGGCACAGGTCGCGCGCGTGATGGCCAAGCAGTACACGAACGACGTCGGGCCCTGGGTGCAGTTCCTTCCCGTGCTCACCGACCATCCCGTGCCCCGCTCCTGAAAGGCGATCGCCATGAGACTCTTTCCAGCCCTGCTGACGCTGGCCGCCGCCGTGCTACCGCGCCCGGCCGGCGCCCAGGGCGACAGCGCCGCCGTGCGGGCAATGATGCAACGGGGCGCGCAACTCGACCGGGACGGGGCCACCAAGCAGGCCCGCGTGGTATTCCAGGCCCTGATCGACTCGGCCGCCACGCCGGCGGCCCGTGCTGTGGCGCAGCGCGCCATGGCGATGTCCTACGCCTTCGACGGCGACTGCGCGAATGCGACGAAGTACGAGGAGCTGGTCATCGCCTACTGGCAGTCGCGCGAGCAGGCGGAGCCGCAAAACGCCTTCTTTCAGGAGGGCGAGATAGCGAATGAGGGCGCGCGGGTGTGCCTCGATGCCGGCGATGTGGACACCGCCGAGCGCTGGTACCGGCGCGGCTACGACCTGGGCGTGAAGGAGCCGGCTCCGGCGACGCACCCGCGCAGTCTCTGGGACTACCGGCTCGCCCACGCGCTCGGCCGCATCGCGGCGCGCCGCGGAAACCGCGAGGAAGCGCGACGCCAGATCGCCGCGGCGCGGAAGGCGCTGGACGCCGATACCGCGATGGCGGCGCAGCAGGAGCGGTTCTTCCCCTATCTGGTGGGCTACGTGGCCCTGTACACGAACGATCTGACCACGGCGGAGGCGGAGCTGAGGAAGGCCGTCACGCTGCGCGGCAACGAGCGCGACCCGTTCATGACCTGCCTGCTCGCCATGGCGCTCGAGCGCCTGGGCCGGCCGGACGAGTCCAAGACGATGTATCAGCGGGCGTACGATCTAGGGACCGGGCACAACCCGCCCGCAGCGTTCGCCCGGCCGTTGGCCCGAAGGAAACTCGGCCTGCCCGCATCCCGCTGACGATGACCGTGCCGGCGGCCGACGCCCTGCGATTGCTGCGCGAAGGCAACCGCAGGTTCGCCTCGGGGGCGAGCTCCCTGCAGGACGCCCTGAGCCACGGCCGGCGCGCCGAGCTCGCAGACGGCCAGGAACCGTTCGCGATCATCCTCGGATGCTCGGACTCGCGCGTGCCCGCCGAAATCGTGTTCGATCAGGGACTGGGAGACCTGTTCGTGATCCGGGTGGCCGGCAACATCGTCGCGCCCTCCCAGGTCGGCAGCATCGAGTTCGCCGCCGCCCGGTTCGGCACGCAGCTCGTGGTCGTGCTGGGCCATTCCCGGTGCGGGGCGATCACCGCCACGCTTGACGAGCTGCGAACCCCGACGGAGCGCCAGTCCCGCAATCTGCGCGCGATCGTGGACCGCGTGCGTCCCTCCGTGGAAGCTCTGCTGGCGACGGAGCTGCGGCACGATCCGGAAGCGCTGGTGCGGCAGGCCGTTCGGGCCAACATCCGCGCCTCGACGGACCACCTGAGACACGGATCCGAGCTGCTCGAGCAACTCATACAGAACGGCCGTCTGCTGGTGGTCGGTGCGGAGTACTCCCTGGAAACCGGCCTGGTGGATTTCTTCGATGCAGGGTGAGGAAGCCGCACTTGCCGGCCGCAGTCGGGACTGGCAAGTGCGCAGAGCGGCGGTGTCAGTCCAGCAGGTCGGCGGGTACCTTGCCGCCGTTCTCGGCCAGCTTCCGCAGGACCTGCTGGTGCAGCCAGATGTTCATGCTGGCGCTGTCCTGCATGTTGCCCGTGTAGCCGAGCTCCTGTGCAAGCTGTTTGCGCTCGGTCAGACTGCTGTCCATGCCGACGAGCTTCATGAGGTCAACGATCGAGGTGCGCCAGTTGAGCTTCTGCGGATTCTTCGCGGCCATCTGTGAGAGCACCGCTTCGATATCGACCGCGGTGGCCACCGCTGCGGGGGCGCCGGTCCCGAGGGGCGCAGCCGTTGGAGCCGTCACGCTGCGGCCGAATATCTTGGACATCAGGTTTCCGAGGATGCTCATGGAGTGCCTCCAGGTTTGTGGCGTGTGGCGATCAGCCATGCGGGCGGGCAATCCACCCGCGCCGCCAGTGTACCACGATGCCAGTGAAGGCCCGCACAAGGACGGACGAATGTCTCTTCCCCTGGCGACCTTCATGATGCTCGTGACACTGACGGCCCCGGCGTGGCCGGCCGCGGCGGCGCAGTCCATCACCTACCCCGCCACTCGTCGTGACAGTGTCGTCGACGTCCACTTCGGCACTCGGATCGCCGATCCCTATCGCTGGCTCGAGCAGCTCGACAGTCCCGCCACCCGCGCCTGGGTACGCGCGCAGCGCACGCTGACCGCCGGCTCCTTCGATCGGCTTCCTCGGCGCCAGGAGATCCGGCGGCGGCTGACGGCCTTGTGGAACTACGCGCGCACCGACGTGCCGTGGCGCGAGGCCGGCCGGGTGTTCTTCACGGAAAACAGCGGGGATCAGCCGCAGCCGGTGCTCTACGTGCAGGACTCGCTGCGCGACGCGGCGCGAGTGGTCCTCGATCCGCAGCAGATCTCGGCGGACGGCTCGATCGCCGTGGGAGACTATGCGGTGTCGCCGGACGGGCGGTGGCTGGCGTACTCGCAGGCGCCCGGCGGTGCGGGCGGCGAGACGCACATCCGCGACCTTGCCACCGGACGCGAGCAGGGTGACGTCCTCCTGGACACGCGGGGTACGGCCTGCTGGACGTTCGACGGCAACGGCTTCTTCTACTGGCGTCCGCGCCCGCCGCGCTCCGGAGAAGCTGCCACCGCCGCGCGACTCGAGAAGCAGTACCTCTATCACACGCTGGGGACGCCGCAGGAGCGCGACCGGCTGATCCACGAGTGGACCGACGCCCGCTACCTGTACTGCGTGCTGAGCGATGACGGGCGCCGCGCGTTCCTCGTAGAGGAAGAAGGCTCCAACTCGTGGATGAACATGATGGACCTGAAGGACCCCCGGGCTCCCGATCTCTCGGCACCGCTCGTGCCCCTGCTTGGCGAGCGGGAAGCGCGACACACGCCGATGGGGACCGTGGGCGACACCCTCTACGACTTCACCGACCTCGATGCCCCCCGGGGCCGCGTCATCGCCCTGGACCTGGGCGCCGGCGCGCAGGCACAGCCGCGCGCGGTCATCCCCGAGTCATCGGCGGTGATCCAGTGGGCGACCGTGGCCGGCGATCGCCTCGCCGTTCACTACCTGGTGGACGTCACGAGCCGGCTGCAGCTGTTCACGCTCGACGGTCGGGCGGCCGGCGCGGTGCCGCTGCCCGGGATCGGCGCCGTTGGATGGCCGGTGAACGGACGCCATGCGGCCCTGGAGCTGTGGTACGCATTCGAATCGTTCCTCTCCCCGGCCACGGTCTATCAGTACGACCTGCGCACCGGCACGGCCACGGCGTTCCGGCCGCCGCGCGTGCCCTTCGACCCGGGCGACTATGAGACCCGGCAGGTGTTCTTCGTTTCGAAGGACGGCACGCGCGTGCCCATGTTCCTCACCGCGAAGAAGGCCCTGCGCGCGGACGGTCGCAATCCCGTGCTGCTCATGAGCTACGGCGCCAACGGGATCACGGTCGGCCCGAGCTATCGACCCGACCTTCCGCTGTGGCTCGAGCTGGGCGGCGTGTATGCCGTGGCGAACATCCGCGGCGGCGGGGAGTACGGCGAGCAGTGGCACCGCGCCGGCAACCTCGAACACAAGCAGAACGGCATCGACGACTTCGTGGCGGCGGCGGAATACCTCGTCGCCCGGCACTACACCGTGCCGGCGAGGCTCGCGATCTACGGTCATTCGAGCGGCGGCCTGCTGATCGGCGCGGTCATGACCCAAAGGCCCGACCTCTTCGCCGTGGCCCTACCGAGCGCAGGCCACCACGACATGCTGCGCTATCACAGGTTCACGGTCGGGGCCGGGTGGATCACCGAGTACGGCTCGCCGGACGACTCGGTCGCGTTTCGCTATCTGCTCGCCTACTCCCCGCTCCAGCACGTGCGGCCCGGCGTCTGCTACCCGGCGACACTGCTGCTGACCGCGGATCACGACGAGACCGTGGTGCCGAGTCACTCGTACAAGTTCGCCGCCACGCTGCAGGCGGTGCAGCGGTGCGACCGGCCGATCCTGCTGCACGTGACGCCCGACGCGAGCCATATGTACGCGTCCCAGGCGGCGGCCATCGGCGAGTGGTCGGACATCTGGACGTTCGTGACGGCACGACTGGGTATGCACGTCGCCGACCGCGGCTCGCGGCAACCATGATCCGACACCCGCCCATGCGACACTGCCTGCCGCTGCTTCTGCTTACAGGCGCCGCCTGCAGCCGCCCAACGGCAAGGCCCGCAGTGGCGATCACCCACGTCACCGTAGTGGATGTCGAGCGTGGCACGCTGTTGCGCGATCGCACCGTTCTCCTGCGTGGCGATCGGATCGAGCGCTCAGACTCGGCGCCGCGAGTCGCCGTGCCGCCGGGGGCTCAGGTCGTGGACGGGGTCGGCCGGTTTCTCATCCCGGGACTGTGGGACATGCACGTCCATCTGGACGACGCCCAAACCGCCGGGCAGCTGTTGAGCTGGGGAATCACGGGTGCTCGCCTGATGGGCGGAGGACTGGAGGAAACGCTCGCACTCAGGGAACGCTTCCACGCGGACCCCCTGCGTGGGCCCCGGCTGTTCGTCGTTGGATTGGCGCTCCACGGTCCCCAGTCGTTCGCGACGGACACGGGCCTGGCCCTGGTCCGGACCGTGGCGCAGGCCCAGCATGCCGTGGATTCACTCGCGGCCCGTCGGGTCGATTTCATCAAGGTGCACGAAGGGCTGTCGCGAGCCGCGTGGTTCGCGATCGCGCGCGCCGCGCACCGGCATGGACTCCGGCTGACGGGGCATGTGCCCGCAGGGATGACCCCGGAGGAGACGTCGGATTCCGGCCTGGTCAGCATCGAGCACCTGGAATTCCTGCCCGACTCCTGTCTCGTCCTGTTCGATTCGACCTCGCGGGCGCGCCGGGCCCCGCTTCCCGCGGCGTGCCGGCCCCGGGAGCTCGACCGCCTGCTGGAGCATCTGCATCGGAACGGCGTGTGGCTCGATCCCACAATCGGCAGCTACCGGATATTCGCACCGCGCCAGTTCCCGAGCATTCTGGCCGGGTTCGCCGACATCGCGCTGCGCATCCGCGCCGCGGGCCTGCCGGTCCTCACCGGAACGGATCTGGGCAGCGCGGGCATGGCGCCGGGCGAGAGCCTGCACGATGAGATGGCCCTGTTGGTCGAGGCCGGGTTTTCTCCGGCGGACGCTCTCCGCGCGGCGACGTGGAACCCCGCCGTGTTTCTGGGGATCGCGGACAGCCTGGGAAAGGTGGACTCCGGCTACGTCGCCGACCTCCTCCTCCTCGGGGGAGATCCCCTTTCCGACATCCGGAATACCAGGCGCATCGACGACGTCATCCGGGCCGGCTGGGTGCTGACGCCCGCCGACCTCCAGAGACTCCGCGAGGCGACCAGGTGACCGTCCGCAAGCTTGCCAGCCTTGTTGAAGCCTGATGCAGGGAGACACCAGCAGGGGCGCGGCCGGGAGGGACGCGCCGGAAGGGCCATCGAACTGATCGCTGCGTCAGTACTTTCTTACGGGTCCGTCTTCACCTCCGATCAAGAGCCAGCGCCCGATCATCACGATGGCGAGCATCCCGAGTAGCGCGCCGATCACGATACCTCCTCTCATCGCCCATGGGACAACGGTGAGGTGCACGAGTGGCCGCTCGACACTATGGTTGGGAATGCGCCGCGAAAATGCAATAGGCGGCATGCTGGCCGTTTGTCTCCTGGCAGCCTGCCGGCCGGAGTCCCGGCCGGCACAACCCGATCGGGCAGCCGCCCCGTCCCCGGCGGCCGTGATGCCACGCTCAGTTGCCACCGTGTGCGACACGGTCGCCGCTCGGTGGCGCGCCACGGGACGGGCTGAGGTGCGTCTGGCCGATACGACCGTGCAGGTGACGTCCGATACTTCGGCGCAGAGCGGCTGCATCGTCCTGGCCACGGCGCCACAAGGCATCGACAGCACGCGATGGATCTCATTGTACTGGGCGGCCAACGAGCCCCCCGGCTGGACCGATCTCCCGCAATACGATGCCGATGGTCCCGACGGCGGAGGTCGCACGATGGAGCACGATGGCGTGCGTTGCCAGGTCGACCTCACGCAGGACGGCGGAGACGACAGCGATTCCACGTACGTGCCAAGCCCCGCGATCGGGGAAACCACATTCTGCTGGCTCCGATCGGGGGGCACCCGGTGAAAGCGTCCGTATTCTGCGGCACGAGCGTCGACGGCTTCATCGCCCGTGCCAACGACGGCCTCGACTTCCTGCCGGAGGGAGGTGGAGAGGATCACGGATTCACGGAGTTCATCGCGAGCGTGGACGCCGTGGTCATGGGCCGCCGCACCTTCGAGGTCGTCCTGACCTTCGGCGGCTGGCCCTACGGCACGAAACCCGTCGTGGTCCTCAGCAGTCGCCCACTCGATTTCCCGAAATTCCCCGGCGCCGTGATCGAACACATGTCGGGCACGCCAGCCGAGATCGTCTCCCGCCTCGCGGTCCGTGGGATCCAGCACATCTACGTGGATGGCGGCGTGACCATTCAGCGGTTCCTCGAAGCCGGGCTCATCCAGCGGCTCATCATCACGCGCGTGCCCGTGCTCATCGGGAGCGGGATTCCCCTGTTCGGTCCGCTGTCGCGCGACATCCGGGTGCGGCACGTGTCCACACGCGCCTTCCCCAGCGGCCTGGTGCAGAGCGAGTACCTCGTCGAGCCCGACCCGGCGGCATAGGCCCCATGGGGGCAATGGGATAGCCGACGACCGCCCGTGTGTCGATTCTCGCAGCCGCCGAGCGACTAACTGGCGTCCACGGATGGACCCACCCCGCACCCGGAGGAAGCCATGCGGTACCTCTGCCTGATCTACGACGACGAGAAGAAGATGAAGACCATGGCGAAGAGCGAGTCGGATGCCTTCACGGGCGCCTACTTCGCCTTCACGGAGGATATCAAGAAGAGCGGTCACTACCTGGGCGGGGAGGCATTGCAGCCCGTGCAGACGGCTACGACGCTCCGGGTTCGTAACGGGAAGCTGTCCACCACCGATGGGCCGTTCGCCGAGACGAAGGAGCAGCTGGGTGGGTTCTACCTCATCACCGCCCGGGATCTGAACGACGCCATCCAGGTCGCCTCGAGAATCCCTCGGTGCGTTCGGGGAGCGTCGAGGTCCGGCCGATCATGGAGTTCGACCAGCCATAGGGACGCGGCGGTGAGTGAGGATACGGCCGATCCGGTGCGCGAGACGGTGGACGCCGTCTACCGTTCCGAGTCGCGCCGCGTCCTCGCCACCCTCATCCGCCTGCTCGGCGACTTCGATCTGGCCGAGGAAGCCCTGCACGACGCCTTTGCCGCGGCGCTGGATGGCTGGCCGCGCGACGGGGTCCCGGACAACCCGCGAGCATGGCTCGTCTCGACGGGCCGCTTCAAGGCCATAGACGCGATGCGGCGGCGCGCCCGGTTCGATGCCTCGGTCGCGAGGCTCGCGGAAGAGATCGAGTCGCACGCGCCGGAGATCGCGCCGGACGGCGACGGCGTCGAGGACGACCGGCTGCGGTTGATCTTCACCTGCTGCCACCCCACCCTGCCCCCCGATGCGCAGGTGGCGCTGACGCTGCGCGAGGTCTGCGGGCTCACGACCGAGGAGATCGCGCACGCGTTTCTCTCCACTCCTCCCACCGTGGCCCAGCGGATCGTGCGGGCCAAGGCGAAGATCCGCGACGCGCGCATACCCTACCAGGTACCGTCCCGGCAGGACCTGCCGGACCGCCTGGATACCGTACTGCAGGTCATCTACCTGGTGTTCAACGAGGGGTACTCCGCCTCGTCGGGAGCATCGCTCGTGCGGCACGACCTCTCGGCCGAAGCGATCCGGCTGGGCCGACTGCTGGCCGACCTGCTGCCCGATCCCGAAGCGATCGGGCTGCTGGCGCTGATGCTGCTGCACGAGTCCCGGCGCGCCGCGCGCGCTTCGCCCGCCGGCGAGCTGGTGCTGCTGGACGAACAGGACCGCTCGCTCTGGGACCACGCCCGGATCGCCGAGGGCGCCGCGCTGGTGGAGCGCGCGCTGGCTACCCGTCGCTTCGGCCCCTTCGCCCTCCAGGCGGCGATCGCGGCGGTGCACGCCGAGGCGCCCACCGCGGCGCAGACCGACTGGCCGCAGATCGTCGCGCTGTACGACGTGTTGCTGCGGATCGATCCGAGCCCGGTGGTGGAGCTGAATCGCGCCGCGGCGGTGGCGCTGCGCGACGGCCCGGCAGCGGGGCTTCGCCTGATCGACGCGATCCTGCTGCGCGGCGACCTGCAGGATTACCACCTGGCGCACGCAGCGCGGGCAGACCTGTGCCGCCGCCTCGGGCGCACCGCCGACGCCCGGGCCTCGTACGAGCGCGCGCTCGCACTGGCGCGACAGGCGCCCGAGCGACGGTTTCTGGAACGGCGGCTGCGCGACCTCACGGCCTGACGTGAAGATTCCTTGGCTTCGTGCAGGCTAGCCACCGGCGCGGAGGCGTTGCAGCTTTCACGCCGAACCCTTGAGGCAAGAGTCTGCCATGAAATCGACTACCACGAAACGCAGGAGCCGCCGGCCGGTGCGGCGCCGCGGCATCAGCCGGATCGATCAGGATTCCACCCGCACTCACGGGTGGTACGTGCGCGCCGGCTTCCACCGGCGCCGCGACGGGATGTACGTGCCCCGGCACAGCCGGTTCTTCGCCGACCTGTCCTGGGGCGGCAAGCGTCGCGCGCTCCAGGCCGCAAAGGAGTACCTGGCGAAGCTCACTCGGCCGGCACGGCGCGCCGCCTAGCCGCCGTCGCGCCACCGCGCATGCCTCCCCGCCACCTCGAGATCCATCGGTCCGGACGTATCGGCTGGCTGCGGGCGGCGGTGCTCGGCGCGAACGACGGCATCGTGTCGACCGCCAGCCTGATCATCGGCGTCGCCGCCGCCGAGGCCACCGCGCACCAGGTGCTCGTCGCCGGCGTCGCGGGGCTCGTGGCGGGCGCCATGTCGATGGCGGCGGGCGAGTACGTCTCCGTCAGCTCCCAGGCCGATACCGAGCGGGCCGACCTCGCGCGCGAGCGGCACGAGCTCGACACCGCTCCGGGCCACGAGCGGGAGGAGTTGGCCGCCATGTATGTGGCCCGCGGACTCAGCCAGGCGCTTGCGCGGGAGGTGGCGGACCAGCTGACCGCACACGATGCTCTCGGCGCGCACGCGCGCGAGGAGCTGGGGATCGTGGAGATGCACCGGGCGCGGCCGATCCAGGCGGCGCTCGCCTCAGCGGCAACCTTCTCCGTCGGTGCCTTCCTGCCGCTGCTCACCGCGGTGCTCGCCCCGAAGGGTGCCGTGATCCTGGTGGTCGCCGCCGCTTCGCTGGTGTTCCTCGCCGGCCTCGGCGCGGTGGCGGCCCGCACCGGGGGCGCTCCGGTGGGAACGGCCACCCTGCGCGTCACATTCTGGGGCGCGCTCGCGATGGCGCTCACCGCGGGCGCAGGGGCGCTGTTCGGAGCGGGTGGGTGAGCGCTTTCCCCTTCGCCGACTAGTTCAGGGCGCGCAGCACGTCGGCGAGCGCGGCGTGTCCACGCGCGGCGGCGATGTCCGCCGGCGTTGTCCCATCGTCCGACTGCGCGGCCGGCGACGCACCCTCCCGCACCAGGAATCGCACCAGCTCCTCCTGACCGCGGGACGCCGCCACGTGCAACGGCGTCACGCCGCCCGCCCCCGGAGCGTTGACGTCCGCACCCGCAGCGATCAGGGCCCGGACGATCACCGCGTCGCACGCCCCCGCCAACGCGGCGTTGAGCGGCAGATTGCGCTCCGGGCCGCCGGACACCGCCGAGACCGGTGCCCCGCGTGCCAGCAGCAGGTCCACCGCCTCGCGCCGCCCGAAGAAGGCGGCCAGGTGCAGCGGCGTCCACCCGTCACCGCTGCGCGCGTGCACCTGGGCGGCATCTCCGTCGAGGAGCGCCCGCAGGTGATCCACATCGCCCACCGCCGCCGCCTCACAGGCGTCGAGGATGACCCGCGGCCGCAGCAGCGCGACGATGTCCGGGGAGCCTGCGTACACGGCGAGGAGGAGCGGACTGGGACCCCCGGCTGGCCGCGCGGCCGCGAGTGCCGGTGCGTCGCGGAGAATCGCCTGCACCTGCGGGACATTGCGCGCGCGGATCGCGGCGCTCAAGTCGGCAACGGTCGGCATGGGGCCTCCTCGTCGGTGGCCGCCCCGCGGGATTGCGCGACGGCCGCTCCGGTCATAAGTTAGTTAGCGTACCTAAATAATGGCGGCGCCCCACGTCCGCAAGGCCCCCCGGCGGCCGGGATGCGCGAGGAGACCATTCATGACCGATCGTGCAGCCATCGCCGATCGCCTGCATTCGCTGGCGATTCACCTCCTGCGCCGGGTGGCCCGCAGCGACCAGCAGGGCGGCGTCACCGGCCCGCGCCTCTCGGTGCTGTCGGTGCTCGTCCTGGGCGGCGGTCCGCGGACCATGGGCGAGCTGGCGGCGGCCGAACATGTCCGGCCACCCTCTATGACACGACTGATTCAAGCGATGGAGGTGGAACACCTGGTCGCCCGAGCCCCTGCCCCGCACGATGCGCGCGTCGTCCGGATTCGGGCCACCAAGGCCGGAGAACGAGTCCTGCAGGAGGCCCGCACGCGGCGACTCGCTGCGCTGCGAACCATGCTCGCCGGCCTCTCGGCGACCGAGCTGAACACCGTGCGGCGGGCAGTGGCGATACTCGAGCCGGTGGTGCACAAGAAGCCTTGATCGCCGCCGCTCCCGGCGGCAGATTCCGCGATGGGCTTCTCCGCCGAGACCCTGCGGTTCTTCCACGGTCTGGCCCGCCGCAACGAGAAGGCGTGGTTCGAGGCGCACCGGGAAGCGTACGAGCAGCACGTGCGCGGCCCGATGCGGGAGCTGGTGGAGGAGATGGACGTGCGTCTGGCACGGTTCGCCCCCGAGATCGTGGGCGACCCCAAGCGGTCGATCTTCCGAATCCATCGCGATATCCGGTTCTCGCGCGACAAGGCGCCCTACAAGACGCACATCGCCGCCTGGTTCTACCATCGCGATGCCACCCGGAAGGTCGGCCAGGACGGGGAAGGCGGGAGCGCGGGGTTCTACGTCCAGATCGCGCCCGGCGATTCGTTCATCGGCGGCGGTATCTGGATGCCGCCCCGCCCGGCTCTGACGAAGATCCGCGACGCCATCGCCGGGCATCACCGCGGATTCGCGCGCATCGCGCAACATCCGGTGCTGCGGCGCCGCCTGGGCGGGCTCACGCGCGAGGAGGAGCTGAAGCGCACGCCCCGTGGCTACCCGCCGGACCATCCGGCCGCGACGTGGCTGCGGCTCCAGTCGTTCACGGCGGGCCGCCGGCTGAGCGACGCCGAGGCGACGAGCACGCGGTTACCGGTGCTCCTGGAGCGACACTACCTCGTGATGCTGCCGCTCGTGCGCTGGCTCAACGCCGTGCTCGGGCTGCGACCGGCATCGGAGCGCTAGACCCCTCCTGCCTTCATGCTGCGGCGGCGGTTCGGACCGGCGCGGGAACGCTCCGAGCCTGGCGGATCGGCGATTCGACCGCCCGCACGATCCGCTCCGCATCTCTCCCCACCCCATTCACCGTATCCGACGACACCGCGTACAGAAAGTGCAGGCCGACGAAATAGAGCCCCGGCTCGTCTACCACGACGCCGCGCTCATGGCGCGGCAGCCCGTCGTCCCCCAACACGGGAAGATGAATCCACGAGAAACCGGGATGGAATCCCGTGCACCAGATCACGGTGGCCACATCGAGGGTGCGATCATCCGCGAGCAGCGGGAGACCGTCCCGCACCCCGACGACGCGAGGCACCCGGACGATGCCGGCGGCGGTGAGGTCCGCTGGCTTGACCCGGACGAGCGGCGTGGTCCGGTGCAGCAGCGTGGGAGCGAGCCTCCGGCCGATCGGCGTACCCCGAGTTAGCACTCGGTGCCCGACAAATCGCATGATGCGCACCAGGAGTTTCCGCGCCACCCACCCCTCGATGCGAAAGGGCACCTGACCGAATTCCTTGCCCGACAAGTACGTCGCGTGTGTCCCGGCGACCTCCAGTGCTATGTCCGCCCCCGAATTCCCCACTCCGACCACGAGCACGCCGCCGCTCCCGAGCTGAGAGGGGTTCCGGTAATCGCGCGAATGCAATTGCACGACGTCGCCGTCCAACGCCCGGGCGAATTGGGGTACCCGAGGCACCTGGTAGTTCGCCATCGCCACGACCACCTGGTCGGCCTCGTAGCGCCGCTCGCCCGCGGTGACGAGGAAGTGGTCCCCCCGGCGTGACAGGCCGTCTACCCGGATACCATTCCGTACCGGCAGCCGGAAGCGGGCGGCGTACGCCTCGAGATAATCCGCCATCTCGTCCTTGGTAATGAACGCGTCGCGCTTCGCCGGAAACGGGAACCCCGCCAGACCGTCGTAGCGCGCCGGCGTGAACAGACGGAGCGAATCCCAGCGGCGGCGCCAGGAATCGCCGATGCGCTGGTTGGCGTCGAGGATGAGGAATGGAAGTCCACGCCGCGCCAGATGGTACCCCACCGACAGTCCCGCCTGTCCCCCGCCGATCACCAGTGTCTCGACCCGCTCGAAGTCGCGCTCGCCTTGCATCATCCACCTCGCTGAATGTTGAACGACGGCCTGATGGCTGTCACGGGCACGAATATCAGTCGGGTGGCGAGGCCGCGCATCGGGAGAAGCATCCACACGACGGCCGCCGCCACGATGGGTAATTCTGTGTAGGCCGGAGGTGGCGGCTATGTGGAGCGGGGCTGGACCATATCGTGCTGATAGGCATACGCGGTGGCCGCCGACCGGCTCGACACGCCGAGCTTGGTGAAGATGTTGCTGACGTGACGGGCGACCGTTTTCTCGCTGATCCCGAGCGCCCCGGCGATCACCCGGTTGGTCTTCCCGGACGCCACGAGGCGGAGCACCTCGACCTCGCGCGCGCTCAGCGAGTTCGTTCCCCGCGGTGCCGCTGGGCGCGCGAGCGCGTCCAGCCGGGCCAGGTCCGGCACGGCGCCGAGCTGCGCGAACGTCGCGCGCGCCGCCTCCAGCTCCAGCTCGGCCGTGTCCCGATCTCCCTGTGAGCGGCAGGCCTGCGCCACGAGGACCCGCACGCGCGCCGCTTCGTATGGCGCTTCGAGATCACGCCACGCGGCCCAGGCGCGGCGCAGCACAACGAGCGCTTCGCGCGGCAGGGCCTGCGCCAGCAGCACGGCACCACTCGCCTGATCGGCGAGCGCCACGAGGTAACGCGCATCGAGCCGCTGGCTGAGCTCGCCCAGCTCGCGAGCGGCGGTCTCCGCTCCGGACAGGTCACCCGCGGCCAGCGCGATCTCGACGAACGCGGCGAGCAGGCGCGCCCGGGCGGCTTCCCCGGTCGTCTCGTCCATGACTCCACGCAGCGCCGCGTGGGCCACCTCGACCTGCCCCTGGACGAGCCGCAGCAGCGCCAGTCCGGGCTGTGGCTTGCGCCACCGGCTGGCGGCGCGATATGCCGCTTCCGCCTCGACGAGCTCCCCGCGCAGCCGGTGCAGCTCCGCCAGCTCGTACAGCGCCGCGCCCACGGTCGGCCGTTCCGGTGGCCGCGACAGTTGCTCGCACGCCCGCCGCGCTTCTGCCACGGCGTCGGGCCACGCGCCATGCATCTGCATGACCTCGGCCCGATGCACCAGACATTCCCCGCGATAGGTCACCAGGTCCGGCTGTGACTCGCACCAGCGGGACAGCGCTGTGGTCCACTCCTGCGCGCGCCGCAGGTCGAACATCTCGTGGCAGGCGGAGATTACGCTGCAGTACACGGCGCCGGCCACGAGCGGCGTCACCTCGCCCCCGGTCACCCCCACCATCACCTCGTCGAGCAACGCGACCCCGCGGGCGACGTCGCCCATGCGGATCAGCGCTCTTCCCTCACCATGCCGGGCGAGCGTCGTGAGGTCGTGGTCGCCGAACCGCTCGGCGATGGCGGTGGCGCGCGCGAAGCTGGCGTACGCGGCGGCGAAGTCTCCCGCGGCAGCCTGTTGGCGGGCGACCGGCATGAGCAGATAGCCTCGCTCCACGCAGTCGCGCTTGTCGTCGTCGAGCAGCCGGTGCGCCCGGGCCAGCCACCCGCCGCCGCGGGCAGCCTCGCCCCGCTCCAGCAGGCCAACGGCGAGCCAAAAGGCGCACCGGGCGGCTCGCTCGGCGTCCCCCAGATCAAGGAACCCGTGATGGGCGCGCTCCCAGAACTCGGCGCTATCCGTGTCCTTGCCGAGCAGCTGGGCCGCGATGGCGAGTTGCATGAGGTCGGACGGCTCGAGCGGGGCCTGTCGATCGGCGGCCGACAAGCGAGCGAATGCGTCGCTCCATGCCTGCCGGCGGAGCGCCTCACGACCCGACTCGATGAGCTCGGTCCTGTTCATGCGGTCAAGGCGCTGCGGCTCTTCAGCCTCCGAAACGCGCGGCACCGACGCCCCGGCGAGAAAGCCGGGACGTCGGTGTCGAGAACCGCCCTCCTACTGGCGCGGCTGTGCGGTCGGTGGCAGCAGACCGTTGAGTCGCAGGTAGTTCGCCAGCTGGCTGTAGTGATCCTCCCAGTCCCCGGTGGTGATCAGGATCAGGGAAGCGCGCGAGAGCTTCCGGCCGAAGAACGGCAGCTCCTCGGCGAGCTTGCTGTCGTCGAGCTTGGCCAGCGCCGTCTGGCAGAAGTCGAACGTCTCGCGCAGCCGCGCCATGAGCGCTTCCTTGGCCGCGGACGCCGCGAGGGAATCGCGCTTGGGTGCGGACGCCCCGCCGATGGCGGAGCAGAAGGTGTCGTTGCCTTCGGCCAGGTGCAACGCGATGTCCGCAACGCTCATCTGCGCCGGCGTGGGCTTGTAGCCGAGCTTGTCGGCCGGCATCGCCTCGATCGCGGCCACGAGCTTCCGGGCCGAGCGCTGCTCGTAACTGCGAAAGGCATCCGCCAGGGGACTCGGGGCGGCCTGTGCGGCCAGCAATCCGGGAGCGCCGATCAGGACCAGGGCGACGGCGCGGGCATCCAGCTTCATGACCATCTCCGTTTCAGGTTGCGTTGATTCTGCGCGGTGTGCGGTCGAAAGTCCAGCGCCCGACCGTTCCCCGGGCATTGACGGCCGAGCCCGGATAGGGGCATCCTGATCGCCATGTCCACCGGGAAACCCGGCGCTCCTGCGCTACCCCGCAGTCGCTCCGGCCGCCCGCACCCTGGCGAATACGCCGCCTACGCACACGCCGACATCGCGGCGATCCCCGAAGACGACGCGGTCGACGCCCTGCACGCCTCCCGTGACCGGGTGCTCGCCGTGGTGACTCCACTCACCGACGCACGCGTGGCCGGGGTGCGCTACGCCCCGGAGAAGTGGACGTTCAAGGATCTCGTGGGCCATCTGATCGACGATGAGCGGATCTACGCCTATCGCGCCCTCAAGCTGGCCCGCGGCGACGATGGCGCCCTTTCAGGGTTCGATCAGGTCCGCTACGCCGACGCGGCCGCGAGCGAGGCCCGCCCGCTGGCTGACTTGCTGGAAGAGTACCGCAGTGTCCGGGCCGCCTCGATTACCCTCTTCGCAGGACTGGGGCCGGAGGCGTGGGCCCGCCGCGGGACCCTGGAGGGACACGACGTGACGGTGCGAGGTCTCGCCTTTCACATCGTGGGCCACGAAGGGCATCACCTGCGCCTCTTGCGCGATCGCTATCTGCCCCTCGTCTCGCCGGTCTGACCTCTTATACTTCCCCCATGACCGACGAGAGCGTCGCGAAGCTCCAATCCCTGCTCGCGGCCTACGCCGAGCGTCAGGCGGCCGCCAAGCCCGCTCCGAAAACCGCGGATGGCGTCGCCGAGCGCAAGCGGCGCGCCTGCGCAGACTGCCTCCGTACGGTCGTGCGGCCGGTGCTGGAGAGCTTCATGACCGAGCTCAGGAACGCAGGGCACGATGCCTCGACGCGCGACCACACCGATCGGGACGACGCCTACCCGAGCGTCGCCCTCTCCTTCACGCCGCGCAGCCGGGCGGCCGCCAAGAGCCCCGAGTCCGTGCTCGCCTCGGCGCTGATGTTCAAGTACGATCCGCGCCGCGGCATCGTAGTCCAACGCGACGTCAAGCTGTCGCCCACCAAGGGCCGCGTTCCGCCGGCATCGGGGGACCGCACGGGAACGATCGGCGTGGACACCGTGTCGGCCCAGTGGGTGGAAACCAAGGCGCTGAGCTTCGTCGAGGACGTGCTCAAGGCCAATTGAGACGCTCGTGACGACCGTCCCGCTGCGCCTCGCGGAGCCCACCGACATCCCCGCCCTGCGACGGCTCATAGAGCAATCGGTCCGGGTGCTGAGCCAGGACTTCTACAGCCCGAGCCAGATCGAGAGCGCCCTGCGCCACGTGTTCGGCGCGGACACCCAAATCATCGCG
>DATGDE010000035.1:0-13282 GCA_035311125.1 Gemmatimonadales bacterium | reverse complement strand
CTATTCGGGCATCATCTACGAGGCGATGCGCTTCCCGGTGGACATGTTCCCGGTGCTCTTCGCCATCGGCCGGACGCCCGGATGGCTGGCCCAATGGCAGGAGATGCTGCTGGACAAGGAACAGAAGATCGCAAGGCCCCGACAGGTGTACGTCGGGGCGCCGCTGCGGGAATATGTCGCGATAGACAAGCGGTAAGGCGTCGAGCGACTCCGGGCGGGGTCGCTCGACTGGCTTCGCTCAGCGCCTGCGCCGTCCCCCCGCCCGTCCGCGCACCGTGAGGGACGGCCGCTTTACTTCCGACCTCGCGTGCTTCGGCTGCAGCGGGGCGACGGACGGCTCGAATCCCGGGATGATCTCCCGCGGGAACACCTGCCCCACCAGCTTCTCGATATCCCCCATCAACAGCCACTCGTCCGGCGACAGCAGCGTGAGGGCCAGGCCGGCGGCGCCAGCGCGGGCGGTGCGGCCCACCCGGTGCACGTAGGTCTCCGGGTCGTTGGGGACGTCGAAGTTCACCACCATCCGGATGCCCTCCACGTCGATCCCCCGGGCGGCGATATCGGTCGCGACGAGGACCTCGGCGGTCCCGGCGCGGAACGCATCCAGGGTGCGGGTGCGGTGGCTCTGCGCCTTGTCGCCGTGGATCGCATTCGCCCCGATCCCGGCCTTGCGCAGGAACGCCTGCAGCTTGTCGGCGCCGTACTTGGTGCGGGTGAAGATCAAGGTCTGGCCGGCCGGCTTCGCCTTGAGAATCGCGGCCAGCACGTCGCGCTTCTTCAGCTTGTCCGCGGCGACGATGACGTGCTCGATGCCCTCGGCGGGCTGGGCGCGCCGCCCGATGTCGACCGACGCGTGGCCGGACAGCGCACTGCGCGCCAGCGCATCGACCTCCGGCGAGATCGTCGCCGAAAAGAGCAGCGTCTGGCGCTCGTCGGGCAGCGCCCGGAGGATGCGCCGCACGTCCGGCGCGAACCCCATGTCCAGCATGCGGTCGGCCTCGTCGAGCACGAGGACCTCGAGCTTCGAGTAGTCCACGTGGCCGCGCTCCATGTGGTCAAGCAGCCGCCCCGGCGTGGCCACGACGATGTCCACCCCGCGGGCCAGGGCTCGCGTCTGCGGCTCCATCCCGACCCCGCCGTACACGGCGACGCTCTCGAGCGGCAGGTGACGGCCGTAGGTGCGCGCGCTCTGCAGCACCTGCTCGGCGAGCTCACGGGTGGGCGTGAGAATCAGCGCCCGCAGCGTGCGCGGCCGCTTCCCCGCGGCGAGCCGCTGCAGGATCGGCAGCAGAAACGCGGCCGTCTTGCCCGTCCCGGTCTGCGCCGAGCCGATCACATCGCGGCCCGCGAGGGCCAGCGGAATGGTTTCCTGTTGAATGGGAGTGGGGTGCGCGTATCCCTCTTCGAAAACCGCGCGCACCAGTTCGGGCACCAGCCCGAGGGAGGTAAATGGCATGGTTGTGTCCATGTTCCTTTGCAGCACACACGCGCACTCGTGGAGACGGAATGTCGCCACTCTCAGTGTCGCTCTTCAGTTGTCTGAACCTGGGGAATGAGACCGGGCGTGTGTACAGCGCCGGAACCCGCTCCTGAGCGGGACCGTCCTACGGAAGGATGCCAGCTCTCGGTTCTTGACTGCGGGCAGAAACCTAACTGGAAGATCGTGCAAATGGAAGCGCGGACGGAAAAGGTCGGATTAGGGCGGAACACTTCGTCCGCCCTCGTCCGCCCTCGTCCGTCTTTGTCCGCCCTTGTCCGCCTTTAGTGCCCCGGTTCTTCTCCCCACCACCACATCGCCGGCAAGGCTTTCTGCCGCGGCCACACCTCGTTGAGCGTCGCGCCCTCGTACAGTCGCCCGTTCTTCATCACGAAGTGGATGGTGTTGGTATTGTGAATGTCCTCGAGCGGATTGGCGTCGAGCACGATGAGATCCGCGTACTTCCCGGGCTCGAGCGACCCGAGATCGGTATCCAGCCCCAGGGCCTTCGCGCCGTCGATGGTCCCGATGCGCAGCACCTCGAGGGGTGACAGCCCGCCCGTCGCGAACGCCCACAGCTCCCAGTGGCAGCCGATGCCATCCATCTCCCCATGGCAGCCCATCCCGACGTTCCCGCCGGCGCGCAGGACCCCTGCCGCCGAGGCGGCGATGCGGGTGAACACGTACTGATCGTCCCGGAACCACTCGCGCCGCTGAAAGCGCTCATCCAGCACCTCGTGCGGCACGAAGCGGCGCATCTTCGGATCGTCGTGCCCGTTGTAGTGCTCGAAGTAGTAGTCCTCGCCGAAGGGGCCGCCGTAGTTCACGAGCAGCGTCGGCGTATACGTGATCCCCGACTGCGCGGCGAGCCCGATCGCGTCCTGGTACAGCGGCATGAGGGGATAGCTGTGCTCGTGCCCCGGATAGCCGTCCAGCATCTCCGTCAGGTTCATCTTGAAGTCGAGCCCGCCTTCGGTTGTGGGCATCAGGCCCAGCTCCTTGGCCGCCATGATCACCCACTGCCGCTGTTTGCGGTTGCCCGTCATGTACTCCTTGATCCAGTGGGTGTGATAGAACTCCGTGTAGCGCTTCAGCGCGTTGCGCGCCTCATCGAGGTTCTGGAAGTTCTCATCCCAGAAGACGCCCGGCCCCGTGTGATAGAGCCGGGGTCCCAGCAGCTCGCCGGTCTCGATCTGGTCGGCGTAGGTCAGCACGTCGGTCGTGGCCGTCTGCGGATCGCGCACCGTCGTGATGCCCCACGCCAGATTCGCGAGGTACTTCCAGACCTGCGTCTGGTGGACCCCGAAGGTCGCCCAGGGATGCGCGTGCACGTCGATGAGCCCGGGGATGATCGTCTTCCCCGTCACGTCGATCACCTGGGCGCCCGCCGGGACGGTTCCCCCGCCCTGCGCTCCCACCCACACGATCCGGTCGTCGGTCACGATCACGTCGCCGTGCTCGATGACCTCCTCGCCTTTCATCGTGACGACGCGCGCGCCGCGCAGCACCACCGTCCCGCGGGGCACGTCGCGCGCCGCGCGGATCACGACGTCGGTGCGCAACCCTTCGTAGGCCGGCAGCTTGGCCAGCGAATCGACACGGGCCTTGGCGGCCGAGTCGGGCTTCGGCTTGGTGGAATCCGCTTGCGCCTTCTTGAGCGAATCCGCCCGGATGGAATCCACCTTCGCCTTGGCTTTCTCCGCCGAGTCGGCCACGGCGGGATCCCAGCGGAAGAAGCTCGCCCCGATCGACCACGTCGCCAGCTTGCCGTCGGCGCTCCAGCCGATGAAATCGCCCCCGATGCGGGTCAGCCGCTTCACCGGGAACGGCGCCGCCTCGGGGCTCGACACGTTGATGGTCGGCGTCTCGCCCCCGACCTCGGGCAGCGTAACGATGTAGACGTTGTTCCCCTGCAGGGCCAGGACGCGGTCGGTGTCCGGACCGATGATGATCTCGTCCGCCGGATTCGGCTGCGCGCCCGGACCCGGATAGGTGTAGCCGTTCACCTTGAGGTACGCCCGGCGATCGGTGCCATCCCAGCGCACCGACACGAGCCCTTCGGCGCCGGCGTAGTAGAAGATGCGATCCGGATTGCGGCTGAAATGCGGCCGCCCCGCCCCGTCGTACGGGGTGATGCGCGTGAGCGCCCCGCCCGCCGCGGGCACCCATACGAGGTCGTAGCCCGGGCCGAAGCGCTCGTTGATGCGGGCCTGCCGCGGACCCTTGACGGCGACCACCCGCTGGCCGTCCGGAGACCACACCGGGGTGTCGAAATAGGCCGGATCGGCCACCAGCCGGGTGCGCGCCTTGCCGTCGGCGCGCACCTTCATGAGCGCGCCGCCCTGGGTCGACGTCCACGTCACGTAGGCCACCCACTGCCCATCGGGCGACCATGCGGGCGCCTGCTCGTGCACCGAGTCGTCGGTGAGCCGGCGCGGCGTGCCGCCGGCCAGGTCGGTCACGTACAGCCGGTCGAGCGCGCTGAACACGATCCGCCGCCCGTCCGGTGAGAGCCGCGCATCGCGGATCTGACGCGCCTGGACCGCACCGGTGTCCACATGGTTGACGAAGCGCACCAGCGGCCCCAGCCGCTGCTCCACGTGGGCGGTGAAGGGAATCGCCGTCGCCGTCCCCGAGGGGATGTCGATGCGCCAGATCTTGCCGCCGTAGGAGGTGATCAGCGCCTTGGAGTCCGGCGTGAAGGCGCTGCCGGGCTCCAGGTCGCGGGTGAAGCGCGATTCCTGGTCGTCGCGCGTCACCGGGTAGGCAAGCCACTTCTCGTCTCCGGTCGCCAGGTTGCGCAGCCGCAGGCCCGTCTCCGTGTCGTAGCGCGTCGCATACACGAGCCACTTCCCGTCGGGCGACGGCAGCGGCCGCATCGCGCTGCCGTACAGATCGGTCTGCGTGAAGGTCTTCCCGGTCTGGCGATCGTAGATCGCGACCTGCCACAGGGGAAACTGGAGGTCGTAGCCGAACCCGCCGCGGTGGCGAGACACCCAGACGTAGCGCGGGTCGGACCCGAACGCCGCGCCCAGGGTGTTCCAGCCGGGAGCCGTGAACGGGCTGCCGCCCGGCGCCGGGGGCGGACCGGACTTGATCATCGCCGTGCCCGATCCACCGTCCTTGTGGTACAACCACAGCTCGTACACGCTGCCGAGCACGCCGGTCGTGCGGGAGGCCACGATGTAGTTGCCGTCGGGCGTCCACTCGGGGGAGGCGTAAAGGTTGCTGCCGCCCTTGGTGAGCTCCTTCGGGTTGCTGCCGTCCGCGTTGCAGGTCCAGATCTGCTCCGAGCCGCTGCGGTCGGACAGGAACACGAGGCGTTTCCCGTCGGGCGAGTACCGCGGCTGCGAGTCGAAGGACGGGCCCGAGGTGATCCGGGTCGCCGTGCCGCCCGCGATGGGCATCGTATAGAGATCGCCCAGCAACTCGAAGACCACGCCCGAGCCGTCGGGGGACACGTCGAGGGACAGCCACGTGCCCTCGGTCACGTCGAAGGAGACGGTCCGCGTGGGCGTGAGCGGCAGCGAGTCGTTCTTCTTCGTGGTGTCCTTCGTCGTGTCGCCGGGTGCGGCGACGGTCCAGGTCGGCGCGAGCGCGGTCGGCGTGGAAGGACGGACAGCGGGGACGACAGCGGCGAGAACCGTCGCGGTCAACACTCGGCGCATGGGCGGGGCTCCGGGATGCGGGAACGACGGCGTGTGGACGGCGTAAAGGATGAAGGCGGAAGGAGAACGCGTCAAGCGAAGGGTGCCGCTACGTCGTGCTCCTCGCGCTTTTCCACAGCAACCCGACTGTCCCCACCACCACGATCAGCGCGAAACTGAACCACTGTATCGCGTAGGACAGGTGCGAGCCGTTGTCGAGCACCGGCGGGCGCCAGCGGTGCAGGCCCTGGGGATGCGGCGCGGTGCTGTCGCTCAGTTGGACGACGACGGGCAGCACCGGGTAGGGCAGCGAGTCCCGCAGCCGGGCCGGATCCACGTCGCCCCGGTCCCGCGGGACCGGCAGCACCAGCCCGAGCACCTCAACGGTGTCGCCCTCGCGATAGCGCGCCTGGTCCACGTGCGCGGCGTCGGGCGAGCTGGCCCAGCCGCGGTCCACGAACACCGCCGTCCCATCGGACAGCCGCAGCGGCGTGAGCAATGCCACGCCCGGAGCGCCGTCGTAGGTGCGGCCGGACCACACGCGCTCCTGCGCGTAGTCGTAGACACCGCGGGCCAGCGCCCGGCGGTCCCGCAGCGCATCGGCGGCGAGACGGTGCATCGGGAGCTCGACCGGCGGCAGCGCCCGGCGCGCGGCGATGATCGCGTTGTGCGCCTGCCGCTCGCGCAGCCGGGCCAGCTGCCAGAAGCCGAGCCGCACGAACAACGCGGCCACGGCGAGCGCACCCACCGCCCCTGCCAGGTCGCGCCCCCGTACCCTCACCGGCCGGCCCTCACCAGGGCGAGCTTCGCGATGCGCGACAGCCGCTTGATCGCCGCCTCGCGCGACAACGCCGCCCCCCGACCCCGCCGCCGTTCGGTGTACACCACGCGCACGGGTAGGCGCGAGCGCGTATACGCCCCGCCCTTCCCGGTCCGGTGCGCGGTCAGACGACGCTCGAGGTCATTGGTCATGCCCGTATAGAGCGAACCGTCTCTGCATCGCAGCACATACACGATCCATGCGTCCCCTCGCCCCCGTTCCCGGTCTCTCATACGGTAGCCAGCGCCTGGTCCAGATCCGCGATCGTATCGTCGGGATGCTCGATCCCCACCGACAGGCGAATCATGCCCTCGGTGACCCCCGCCTCCCGCTTCGCCTCGGGCGAAACGTCGGCGTGGGTCATGGAAAACGGATGCTCGGCGAGCGACTCGGTCCCGCCCAGGCTCACCGCCAGCTTCACCAGCTTCAGCGCATTGAGGAAGCGGAATGCCTCGGCTTCCCCGCCGCGTACCTCGAACGACACCATCGCCCCGGGCGCCGTACACTGCCGCCGGTACACGGCGTACTGCGGGTCGCCCTCCTTCAGATGCCCGAGATAATAGACCCGCGCGACCTTGGCGTGGGAGGCGAGGAAATCCGCCACGTAGCGCGCGTTCTTCATCGCCGACGTCATCCGCAGCTTGAGGGTCTCGAGACTGCGCATCAGCAGCCACCCCGTCCAGGGGTCGGCCAGGGTGCCAAAGAAAGTGCGCAACACCCGCACCGGATCGAGCACGGCATGGCTCCCCAGGGCGGCGCCCGCCAGCAGATCGCTGTGTCCCCCGATGTACTTCGTGGCGGAGTAGAGCACAATGTCGGCGCCGTGGCGCAATGGCTGCTGCCACAGGGGGCCGAGGAACGTGTTGTCCACCAGCACCAGCGGCCGCTGCCCGCCGTTTCCCTGGCGCCGGGCGAACTCGGCGCACGCCGCGAGATCCACGAGGGCATTCGTCGGGTTGGCGGGCGTTTCCACCAGCAGCAGCGAGACGCGACCCCGCGCCTGCGCCCGAGCGAGATTGCGCGCGATGTCGTCCGGCCCGGCGCAGGCGTCGGCGCGAAACGGCACGGGCGTCACGCCGAAGCCGGGCAGCACGTGCTTCAGCAGGTGATCCGTGCCGCCGTACAGCGGCGTGCTGTAGAGCACGACGTCGCCGGGACGGACGTAGGCCATCAACGTCGTGGCGATCGCCGCCATCCCGGTGTTGAACACGGCGCACGACTCCGCCCCGTCCCACAACGCGAGCCGCTCTTCCAGGATTTCCAGATCGGGGTTGTTGATACGACTGTAGATCAGTCCCGCCGGCTCGGCGGCGGTCCGCTGCCGGAGACCGTAGGCGATCTCGAAGAACGCCTTGCCTTCCTCGGCGGTCTGGAAGACGAAGGTGGATGTCTGGAAGATGGGAACCTTGAGCGCGCCCTCCGACCACTCCGGCTTGTAGCCGTAGGTCATCATCAGGCTCTCGGGGTGAAACGCCTGCTTCAGACGGGTGAACGTCTCCGAGATCCGCTTGCGCCGTGGCATGGCGTGAAGCTAGCGAGGGGCACGGGTGCGCGCCATTTTAGCGCGCCGTGTCCGCCTCGACCGCTCCACTGAACCGCCCCCGGGTGCTCGCGTGGTGTTTCTACGACTTCGCGAATTCGGCGTATTCGGCCGTCATCATCGCCACGGTCTTCAGCGTCTACTTCGCCCGCCAGATCGTGGGCAACGAGACCGGTCGCGGCGACCAGGTGTGGGGCTGGGCGATCTCGACCTCGATGGTGATCGTCGCACTGACCTCGCCCGTCCTCGGCGCTGTCGCCGACCGCGCCGGTGTGCGCAAACGGATGCTGGCCGCCTTCACCGCCCTGTGCATCGTGTGCGTCGCCCTGTTCGGCACGATCCGGCCGGGCATGGTCTGGTGGGGGTTCACGCTGGCCGTCCTGGCCAACGTGGGATTCGAGGGGAGCCTGGTCTACTACAACGCCTATCTGCCGGACATCGCGCCGCCCGGTCAGCGCGGCTACGTGTCCGGGCTGGGGTACGGCATCGGGTACGCCGGGTCGGCGCTCGGGTTGCTCATCGCGCTGCCGCTCGTCCGGTCGGGACGCTACGCCGCGACCTGGCTGTCCGTCGCGCTCTTCTTCGTCGTATTCTCGATCCCGCTGTTCCGCGCCATGCCGCCCGACGTCGCCTCCGGGGTCCCGGCGCGGCGGGCGGCGGTCGACGGCATCACGGATTTTCGCCGCATCCTGCGGGACGCGCTCGGCGTGCGCGACCTGCGCCGGTTCCTGGCCGCGTTCTTCTTCTATATCGACGGAGTCGAGACGACCATCTTCTTCGCGAGCATCTACGCCGCGACCACGTTGCACTTCACCCCGGGCGAGCTGATCCTGATGTTCCTCGCCGTCCAGGTCGCGGCGCTGGTCGGCGCCGTACTGCTCGCCCGGCCCATCGACCGGTGGGGGCCGAAGCGCGTGATCGACCTCTCCCTGCTCGTGTGGGTCGCCGTGGTGATCGCCACCGCCCTCACCCACGGCAAGGCGGCGTTCCTGGCCATCGCGGTGATCGCCGGCACGCAGCTCGGCACCGTGCAGGCGGCCAGTCGCGCGCTCATGGCGTCGCTCATTCCCAGGGGAAAGGAAGCCGAGATGTTCGGGTTCTACGCCGTCGTCGGCAAGTCGTCGGCGATCCTGGGGCCGATCGTGTTCGGCACCGTGTCGCACGCGCTGGGCGGCAATCAGCGCGCGGCCGTGCTCGCCGTCGGGACATTCTTCGTCCTGGGGCTGGTGCTGCTGCAACGCGTTTCCCGCGCGGCTATTGGAGCGTCGCCTCCAGCGTGAACCGGACGTTCCCCTTCAGCGCTCGAGACACCGGGCAGTTGTCGCGCGTGCCTTCCGCGGCCTTCAGAAAGGCTGCCTGATTCACTCCCGCCACCGTTCCGCGAACCCGTAGGGCCATCGTCGTGATGGTCGCGACCCCATTCACCGATTCGATGGTGCAGGCCGCCTCCGTCTCGACGCGCGTGGCGGGGGTCCCCGCCTTCTCGAGGTCGGCCGACAGGGCCATGGAGAAACAGGCGGCGTGGGCCGCCGCGATCAACTCCTCGGGCGTGCTGCCCGCCGCCCCTTCGAAACGAGTCCGGAAGGAATAGGGGGCGGCGAAGGCGCCGCTCGCTGCTCGATAGGTTCCCCGGCCATCCTTCAGTCTCCCCTCCCACACGGCACTGGCATTGCTGATGGTCATCCGCGTCTCCGGCAAGAGTGTCGCCGCAATCTGGCGAGGGACGGCCCCACACGCTACGCTTCAACACCATTCGTCGTCGGGAGGTGCCGTGACTACGCCGCGCAAACCCAAGCGCCCCGCGCGCAAGCAGCCGGAGACGTTCCGCGCCCGTGAGCTGACGCCTTCATTGACCGTCAACGATCTGCAGCAGAGCCTCGCCTGGTATGAGCGCGTCCTCGGATTCCACGTCGCGAACCGGTGGGAGGCCGACGGCGCCCTGCGGGGGGTCGAGCTGAAGGCCGGGACCGCCAAGCTGATGCTGACCCAGGACGATTGGGCGCGAGGCCGCGAGCGGCACAAGGGCGAGGGGGTCCGCCTGTGGTTCTCGACCGCCCAGAAGCTCGACGACCTCGCCGCCGAGATCACGGCGCGCGGCGGGCGGCTGGATCACGAGCCCCGGGTGATGCCGTGGGGCGACCGCACGTTCGCCCTCTCCGATCCCGACGGCTATCAGTTGACGATCGCACAACTCCCTTCCTGAGCCGTGAATCGGGCCGCCGTACTCCAGGCGCTCGCGGGCACCTTCGTGCCCGGAGGCGAGGCCGTTCGTCTCGCCGAGCATCTGGAAGAGACCATCGCGGCGCTCCCGCACCGTGCCGACCGCGAAGAGCTGACCCGGCTGCTCGGCGTGATGGAGAGCCGCACGGTCAATCTGCTGCTCGCCGGAATTCCGCGGCCGTTCACGGGGATGAGCGGAGCGCAACGCGAGCGCTACCTCCAGGGCTGGGCGGTGAGTCGCCTGCCGCTGCGCCGCAAGGCGTTCCAGGCGCTGAAGCGGATGGCCACCATCGTCTACTATACCTCGCGCGACCCGACCGGCCGGCCCAATCCGTCGTGGGCCAGGCTGGGATATCCCGGGCCCCTCGGGCCCCCACCGCCCACGCCCAAACGCATCCATCCCACCGACGTCACGGGCGACACGACGCTCGATTGCGACGTCGTGGTGGTCGGCTCGGGCGCCGGCGGCGGCGTGATGGCCGGGGAGCTGGCGGCGCGTGGCAAGGACGTCGTCGTCCTCGAGAAGGGCGGTTACTACAACGAGGCCGACTTCACCCAGTACGAAGGCGAGATGCTGTCGCGTCTCTACGACGCCGGTGGACTGCTCACCTCGGACGATCTCGGCTTCGTGATCCTGCAGGGGAGCTGCCTCGGCGGCGGCACCGTGATCAACTACACCACCGCCTTCCACACCCCGCCGACCGTGCGCGAACAGTGGGACCGGGAGCGCGGCCTGCATCATTTCACGAGTCACGAGTTCACCGCCTCGCTCGACGCGGTCGCGCAGCGCATCAGCGTCGGGACGAACGAGAACCGGCCCAGCGCGCGTGACGCGGCGCTGATCCGCGGCCTCGACGCGCAGGCCTGGCATCACGGCCTGCTCCCGCGGAATGTGCGCGGCTGCTCGCAGGACGACGACTGTGGCTATTGCGGCTACGGCTGCCGCCGCGGCGCGAAGCAGTCCACCCTCGTGACCTACCTGCAGGACGCCTTCGACCGCGGCGCACGCATCCTGGTGGGCGCCGACGCGCGCCGCGTGCTCTTCGACCGCGGCCGCGCCACCGGCGTCGTCGCGACCGTGCGACACCCCCAGGCCGCGCGTGCGTTCACCGTGACGGTGCGCGCGCGGGCCGTCGTCGTCGCGGGGGGCTCCATCCATTCCCCGGCGCTGCTGCTGCGATCCGGCCTCGAGCTCCCCGCCCTTGGCCGGTTCCTCGCCCTGCACCCCGGCACCGCGGTGTTCGGGACAATGCCCCGCGAGACACGCCCCTGGACCGGCACCCTGCAGGCCCACTATTCCGACCAGTTCGTCGACCTGGATTCGGGGTATGGGTTCAAGCTCGAGACCGTTCCCCTGCACCCGTCCCTGTTCGCGCTGGCCGTGCCCTGGCAATCCGCCGCGCAGCACGCCGACACGATGGCGACGCTGTCGCACACCACCCTGGTGGCCATCCTGCTGCGCGACCGGGAAGGCGGCCGGGTTCGAGTCGACGACGACGGCAAGCCCGTCGTGTCCTACCGCCTTTCGGCGTACGACGCCGCCCACCTGCGCCGCGGCCTCGCCGAAGGGGCCCGCCTGCTGGAAGCGGCCGGGGCGCAGGAAATCTGGACGCCCCATGCGCGCTGGATCGCTTACCGGCCCAACGGCTCCGGCGCGGCGCGCGAGCGGTGGCTCGAAGCCATGGATCGCGCGGGCTACGGTCCCAACCAGATCCAGCTGGCCACGTTTCATCAAATGGCGTCGTGCCGCATGGGGACCGGACCCAAGGACTCCGTCGTCGGGCCCGAGCACGAGGTGTGGGGCAGCCCGGGCCTCTACGTCGCCGACGCCAGCACCTTCCCCTCCGCGTCCGGGGTCAATCCGATGTTGACCATCATGGGAATCGCGCATCGGGCGGCGGGGATCGTGGCGGCGAAGATTTAACAGCGACTCTACCAGGAGAACCGCATGCTCGCTCTGCTGACCGTTACCGCACTGGCGCTCCAGCAGTCCGTCGCCGACACCTCCCCCTTCCGGCCGCTCCCGCTCCCCGCGGCCAGCCGCGTGCGCTCGAGCGGCGGGGCGCCCGGGCCCGACTACTGGCAGCAGGAAGCGAGCTACACGATCCGCGCCACCCTCGACACGGGACCGAGCCTCCTCACGGGGACGGAGACGATCCACTACGTCAATCATTCGCCCGACGCGCTGGGGTTCGTGTGGATCCAGATCGAGCAGAACATCTTCGCGAAGAACAGCGTCACCTATCAGCTCAACCAGCCGCCGCTCCATTTCGCGGGCGGCGCGGTCTTCGACTTCACCGGCAAGGGATTCATCGGCGGGATCACGATCGACCGCTTCGCCACGGGCGGGAAGGAGCTCGAGCGGACCGAATACGGCACCATGATGCGCGTCGAGCTCCCGGCGCCGCTCGCGCCGGGGACGGCGATCGACTTCGACGTGGCCTGGCACTTCCCCGTCCCGCCCTACGGCGGCGGCCGCATGGGTCGCATCGGTAACCGGCTCTACGAGATCGGCCAGTGGTACCCGCGCCTCGTCGTCTATGACGACGTCAACGGGTGGAACCCGCTGCCCTATATCGGCGCCGGCGAATTCTATCTCGAGTACGGCGATTTCGACGTGACGCTGACGTTGCCGGCCGGCTACCTCGTGGCCGCGACCGGCACGGTGCAGAACCCCGCCGAGGTGTGGTCTCCCGTGATCCGTCAGCGGCTCGAGCAGGCGAAGACCGCGAGCGACCGGGTGCAGGTCGTCACGCGGCCCGAGGCGACGGCAAATGGCGCCCGCCCAACCCCGGGGACGAAGACGTGGCACCTCACGGCGACGAACGTCCGTGACTTCGCCTGGGCCGCCTCGCCCGATTTCCGCTGGGACGCCAGCGCGTGGAGCGGCATCCAGATCAACACGTTCTACCGCCCGTCCGCCGCGCCGTGGGAGGAGGCAAACCGCATGGCGCGCTTCACCATCCAGCATTTCAGCGAGACCTGGGGCACGTATCCCTGGCCGCACGCCACGACGGTCGAGGGGCTGATCGAGGGCATGGAATACCCGATGCTCACCTTCGTGCCGTCGATCGACAAGCGCGAGGACCAGTTCTGGGTGCTGATGCACGAGTTCGGCCACGAGTGGTTCCCCATGACCGTCGGCTCGGATGAGCGCCGCTATCCCTGGATGGACGAGGGCTTCAACACTTTCATCGATTACGGCGGGGCGGAGGGCTACTTCAAGGGGACCGTCTACGGCGATACCGTGCGCCGCGAGTTGCTCACCGACCTCACGGTCTCGGACGTGCCGGGCCAGGAACAGCCGCTCATCACCAAGCCGGTCGAGCAGCGCGACCTGGCCTGGGGCGCCTACCAGAAACCGGCGCTGATGCTCACCGTGCTGCGCGACCAGGTGCTGGGGCGCGAAACCTTCGAGCGCGCCATGCGCGAGTACGTGCGGCGCTGGAGGTTCAAGCACCCGCAGCCGGCGGACTTCTTTCGCACCATCGCCAACGTGTCCGGCCGCGACCTCGACTGGTTCTGGCGCGAGTGGATCTACACCACCGCGCGGCTCGACCAGGCCGTAGACTCGGTGC
>DATGDE010000034.1:0-8235 GCA_035311125.1 Gemmatimonadales bacterium | reverse complement strand
GGTACAGCCAAACGGTCAACGCCGCCGAATCCTGCAGGGCATCCAGCTGACGGTGCGCACGCAGGAAGGTCTCCTGGGTCAGATCTTCCGCCTCATGTTCATCGCGCACCAATCGTAGGATGTAACGGTAGATCCTGTCTTGGTACTGCTGGAAGACAGCTGCGGATGTGAGAAGTGCTGCTTTGCTGGCCAATGCCACGGGCGGCTCTTGCCTGCTTCAAAGCCAACCTAGGAGATCGTGATGAAGAATCGATGAGGCATGCATGAACCCGATGGATCTTCCCCTTGTGTCCCTTCGCGTTCGTGGTACGTCTAGGGCGGCCGGGAGATCGGCTCTCGCTCCACGTTGCCCGGCCTGAACGGTCGGATGTCAAGAAGGGAGCTCATGATGAACGACACGGTGAGGATGACCTGGCTTCGCCTTTCCATGAGAGTTGTTGCCGTTGGACTCCTCGCAGCGTTCATTCCGTGGATCACCCTGATTCTCCTGAACGCCCCCATCCTCGCCCCCGGTGGTAGGCTTGCACCACTGCTCCGATTCCAGCCCTACAATGCCAACTATGAGAGCATGATGGCGGCCATTTCCATAGTGTGGGCAATCATGCTGTGGCGCGCCTCAGGCAATCCAGAAAAGCACGCGCTATTCATCGATTTCACAATCTGGGCAAACGCAGCTCACGGTCTCGTGATGCTGATAGCCACACCGATGCAGAAGGACCTCATCATGACGGTCATCGAAGGTCTCCCACTGTTCGTGGTAGCAGCAGTACTCTGGTGGCTACGACCGAGGCCGGCAGCCGCAGCTTAAGCGCGATCCGTTGCTCTACCGGGGATTCGTGGCGCTACGGGCACCGGAGGAGCAAGAGGCTAGGGGCGTGCGGCCGCCCGGGCTACCGCACGCCTCAGCGTTGTCATCCTGAGCGCCGCAGGCGCGAAGGACCTGCTGTTCAAGCTCGACGACGTCAACGCGGCTCGAGGCGAGCCAACGCTGTTCGTGCCCGCACAACGTACGGCTGAACCGCGGCATCACCACCTTGCCACAGCGCGACGACGTCTGCGTAGTGTTGCCGTGCTCGCGTGGTGTCGGCCGCCGCTGCCTCGAGGTCGGCGAGCAGGAGGAGCTTCAGCCCCAGGATGCCCCCGCCAATCGCATACCCTCGATCGGGCCGATCCAGCAGTGCTCGGGCGCGCGCTCCCTCCCCGCGAGCCACGAACACCGTGGCCAGGAGGTACTGATCCAGGGCATCGAGCCGCCCCCACGGAAAGGGCGAGGCATCGATGGCGACCCGCGTCGCGGGCTCGAGCAACCGCACCGCGGTCACCGTGTCTCCACGAGCGAGCGCCAGCCGCCCGAAGATCCTCAGACTGTCCAGCGCAATGAGCGCACTGTCCGTTTCGGTCGCGGGGGGATGTCGCAAGAGCCAACGGGCGCGCTCGGCCTCGGTTGACGAGTCCGGGTGCAAGAGCACCGCGAGATCCAATGGCACGTACGCGTTCGCTCCCCACACGGCGAGCGCGGACCGCAGGGCGGAACCAATCGTCGTGTCCGCCTGCCGGCCTGACAGCCCCGCCAGCGCGATCACCGCCCGGGTCAGCAGGGCATTGGTGTCGGTGGGATCGATCTCATGGGTGGAGTCAAGCACCGCGCGGGCTTCAGCGAATCTACCGGAGGCCGCGAGCATCTCCGCTCTCCAGCCGGGCTGTTGGGGGACGCGCTCAAGGATCGCTTCGACGACACCCAGTGTTTCGATTCTCGGATCGATGACGGAGAGCTGTAACGCGATACTCGCCAGCTCACCCGGTGATGCATCGCGCAGGGTCGCGATGACATGGCGCGCCGAATCCGGCGTCATCCATCGTAGCCGTGCTACCAGCCGGGCGACTTGCAGCCACTGGCCGGGAAGGCGCCGGGCGGCTCCCAGCACCCGTTCGACCGTGGCGCTGTCTCCGGCGCGTCCAGCCGCCCAGATGGCATGCACATAGACGGCCGACAGGGCCGTGTGGTCGTCGATCGCGCGCTCACCAGCCTCGACCACGGCCCGCAGCGGGTAGCCGTACGCGGCTCCGGCGTGAAAGTACCAATCCTCGAGCCAATACCACCCTTCGGCATCGTCCGGGTACCGCGTGACGAGGTCCATACGCTCGACCAAATCCGTCGAGTCCAGATACGTCCCGCCGCGACGCGAGGCATGCAGCAGCCGTCGCTCACGTTCGGGCAGACGGTCACTCAAAGCAAGCGCCCGCGCAGAGAGTTCCGCGATCGATGGAGGCCGCAGCACCGCGCTGATGCGGCGCAGCATGAAGCGGCGATACTCGGCCAGTGCGAACGTCGAATCGAAGGTCAAGGCCCGTTGATACAACGTGTCGGCTTGGTCGAACCGCTCGACCACAAAGGCTCGTTCCGCGGCGAGAAACGCCCGGAGGGCATCGATCGAGTGCGGCAGGCGACTGGCGAGCGCGATTTGCGTGAGCGGAACGGGGCTCAGACGCGAGATGAGGAGCAAGGACGCCGAGTCAGCGAGAGCGCCGACGTCGCCCTCTGAGCCGTCGAAGGACAGGGAGACCAGGCTGTGATGCTCCGGACTCCGGACTTCGAGGGCGCTCATGAGGAGCCGCACCCGGCCGCCCCCGGTGGGAACGAGACTCCCGGTGACCACGATTCCGGCGCCGAGGCCTCGTGCGAGCGCCGTGGCCTCCGCGGGATCTCCAATCGGACGACCAGCCGCCTGCGTGATCGCGCGCTGCGGCTGCACCGTCGTGAGCCCGCCGGCCCCATCCAGATTCGCGCTCAGCAAGTACACCAGGCCCTCGCCGAACACGGCGAGCGACGAGCCCACGGCTCGGAACGGCAGGATGGCGACGAGGCTGTCGGAGAGGTGAACCGGGCTCGGCCGGCAGGGTGGCGCGGAGCCGTCCGGGCACTGCGCGGAGACGGCCGGTGCCCACAGGAAAGCGACCAAGCCAGTCCAGATCAGGAGGAGCCGCTGCCAGGGCGTCACGCAGCACCCAGCCTTGCCATAGTGCAGATGGTGGGGTGATCGAGGGCGCAGCCGTTCCGGGAAAAGTGGACCGCGATGCCCTGGGTGTCAAACGAAGAAAAGTCTCGCGAGTGGAGCAGAGGCACAAGAAGAGGAACGTCGTCCTCGACATCGGGGGCGGGATTTGACCGGAAGGCCGCGAGCCGACAACGTCTCTTGGCAACGGAAGCCTCCCGCATCTGCGGAGACAATCGAACCATGCGCAACCGCGTTACGCGAACACTCACGACCATCGTCGCAGTTACCACGATAGCCACCGCCCCGCTCGCGGCGCAGGTCGGTCCGGACACCATCGCTCAACACCTGATCGCGCTCGAGCAGCAATGGAACGACGCCATTGTCCGCAACGACTCCGCTGCAGCCGGCACGTTCATGGCCGCGGAGTGGACCGAAATCACCAGTGATGGATCGGTTCTCACCCGAGCCGAGGATCTCGACGAGCTGGTCGATGGGTACCACGCGACGTCCCTGCGTCTCTCTGACATCGCGGTCCACGTCTATGGCGATGCCGCGGTGGTCTCCGGCATCAGCGAAGAGCAGAGCACCTACCGAGGGAAAGACACGAGCGGCAGGTTCCGCTGGTTGGACGTGTGGGTTCGGCGCGCAGGGAGGTGGCAGTGCGTGGTGTCCACGGTCGCCAGGATACTATCCACCAGATGACGAGCGGCGCGTATGAAGCCCGTCTCACCGCCCGGATGGGCGCGCTCCACTGGAAAGAGCCCAAGTCCAGGACGAGTCGTCCAGAGGTTCGATGCGAATGGTGAAGAGCCGGACCGGCACCGGATGATTCCCACTGACGCCGGGCTGCTGTTCGTCACGCGATCGGTGCGGCTGTTCGCGTACGGGTCGCTCTCCGTCATCCTCGTCTTCTATCTCACGAGCCTCGGCCTGAGCACGTCCCAAACGGGCCTCCTGCTCACCCTCACGCTCGTCGGGGATACCGCCGTCTCCCTCTGGCTCACGACGCGCGCCGACCGGATCGGACGGCGCCGCATGCTGGTCGTCGGCGCCCTGCTGATGGCCGCCGCCGGTGTGGCGTTCGCCAGCACCAGGAACTTCCTCTTTCTGATCGTCGCCGGGACGATCGGGGTCATCAGTCCCAGCGGCAACGAGGTCGGACCGTTCCTCTCGATCGAGCAGGCGGCGCTATCGCAGGTGCTGCCCGATGACCGGCGGACGCATGGCTTTGCCTGGTACGCGCTGGCCGGCTCGTTCGCCACCGCACTCGGCTCACTGTGCGGCGGTGTCGTGTCCGGCGCGCTGCAGCATGCGAGCGTCTCGCCGCTCGGGAGCTATCGCGTGGTGGTCTTCGCCTACGCAGGGCTGGGAGTGGTGCTCACCCTGCTGTTCAGTCGCCTCTCGACGGCAGTGGAAGTGCGGTCGGCGATCCGGGCAGCCTCCGGCATCGGCCGGTCGCGCGGGGTGATTCTCAGACTCTCCAGCCTGTTCGCCCTCGATGCGTTTGCCGGCGGCTTCGTCGTGCAAAGTTTCGCGGCGTACTGGTTCTACCTCCGCTTCGGTGTGAACCCCGCAACGCTGGGTGGGATCTTCCTCGGTGCGAACCTCTTCGCCGGCGTATCGGCCCTGCTCGCCGCCCGGCTGGCGACGCGCTTCGGCCTGGTGCGGACCATGGTGTTCACGCACCTGCCGTCCAACCTCCTGCTCATCCTCGTGCCGCTCATGCCGACGCTGCCGCTCGCCATCGCGGTGCTGCTGCTGCGGTTCAGCATCAGCCAGATGGACGTGCCGACGCGGCAGTCCTACGTCATGGCCGTCGTGAGCCCCGAAGAACGATCCGCCGCGGCCGGCATCACGGGCGTCGCGCGAACGACCGGTGCGGCGATCGCCCCGCTCTTCGCCGGGTGGATGTTCGCCCGACCTGCGCTCATCTCCCTTCCCTTCTTCATCGCGGGGACGCTCAAGGTCGTCTACGATCTGCTGCTCTACCGGGGATTCGTGGCGCTACGGGCACCGGAGGAGCAGGAGGCAGGAGGCGTGCGGGCGACCGGAAGGATCAGCTGAAGCTCGCGCGCCCGAGCGCGTCGAGGTGGCGACCCTCATCGACCCTCCTGCCCATGTTAGAATGAACACATGGCCGTACCGGGGTGGCGGGTGCGGGAGTCGGACGAATCGTTGGAAGCCGGCCACCATGGCGGATCGGAGAATGCCGGGTGCATGTACTGTTGGTGGATCACGACGAAGCTGACGCCGTGCTGGTGCGCGATGCCTTGTGGTCGTGCCGGTACGAGGTCACGCATTGCGGGCAGATGGCGAGCGGGCTGGCACAGCTCGAGACCGTGCCGGTCGACGTGATGTTGACCTCGCTCCACCTCCCGGACGCGGAGGGTGTGGAGGTGGTGCACCGGGTGCGGAGCGTCGCGCGGCACCTGCCGCTGGTCGTCATGTCGGGACCGGACGACGACGCCATCGCCGAGGCTGCCGTCCGGAGCGGCGCGCAGGATTGCCTGCCGAAGGCCGGCCTCGGGGGGCCGCTGATCGAGCGGTCGTTGCGCTACGCGTGCGAGCGCGCGCACCTCGAGGCGGCGCTCGAGGAGGCGGAAACGCGGCTGCGCATCATCCAGGACCGCGTGCCGGCGACGATCTGTGACCTGACGCCGGACGGCACCGTGACGGGCCTCAACGCCGAGTTCCAGGCGATCACCGGGTGGCCGCCGGCCGAGTGGATCGGTCGGGACTTCGTCGAGCTGCTGCACCCCGAGGACCGACTCGCGGTGCTGGAACTGCTCCGGCGGACCCTGCGCAACGACTCTCCACCGGCACTGGACGTCCGGATGCGGGCCCGCCAGGGGGGCTACGTAATCGGCAGCTTCACCGCCGTCCCCGTCGTGAGGCAGGGGCGGGTCATCGACGTCGTCGGGATCGCGCGCGACGTCACGGAGCTCCGGCAACTCGAGACGAGGCAGCGCGACACATCGCGGACCGACCACCTCACGGGACTCGGCAACCGTCGCGCGTGCGAGGAGGCCATCACGCGTGAGGTCGCGCGGGCGATGCGGGAGAACGCCTCAGTCGTGTTCGTGCTATTCGACCTGGACCACTTCAAGGTGGTGAACGACACGCATGGCCACCATGTCGGCGATGCGGTGCTGCGCGCCGTCGCGGGGGTCCTCCTGGAGGCGAGTCGCTCCAGCGACTTGGTGGGACGGTGGGGCGGGGAGGAGCTGCTGGCGATCCTGCCGCGCACCGAACTGTGGGCTGCCCGCCCTTTCGCCGAGCGCGTCCGGGCAGCCGTGGCCGCGCTCGATGGCCTGCCCTGCCGCGTGACCGTGTCTGCTGGGATGGCCGAATGGACGCGCGGGCAGGACGTGCCGACGGTGCTCGCCCGCGCCGACGCGCGGCTTTACGAGGCGAAGCGCGCCGGGCGGAACCGCGTCTGCTGAGCGCCACCAGGCGCAGGGGTTTCGTGTCATGAGCGACGCGTCTCCGCGCTGTGCGGCTTGCCGCTGGCCCCTTGGCCCCGAGGACCTGTTCTGTCCCCGGTGTGGCACGCCGACGCCGATCAACGTGGATCCTGAAGCCACGGTCGTAACCCCGGGGACCGCGGCGGCTGCGGCCCGGGGCAGTGATGGCACCATGGCCGCGCCGGACGGCGGGGGATCACCACCGCGGCCCTCCGGGACGACCTTCACAGACCGGCTGCGCCACGTGCTCGGCGCCGAGTACGAGCTCCTCTCGGTGATCGGCCAGGGTGGCTTCGCCCGCGTCTACCGGGCCAGAGACCGGCGGCTCGGCCGCATCGTGGCCGTCAAGGTCATCCGGCCCGATCTGATCGGGACGCAGGAGTTCGTGCAGAGTTTCCGGAACGAGGGCGTCGCATTGGCGAAGGTTCGACACCCCGGGATCGTCCCCATCTACGACATTCGCGAGCGGGGCGGGATGATCTACTACATCATGCCGCTCGTGGAGGGGACGACCCTCGAGGCGCGAATGCAGCGGGCGCGTCTGCCGCCCTACGAGTCGCGGCGCATTCTCTGCGAGCTGGCCGACGCCCTGGCGGCGGCCCACCGGGCCAAGATGGTCCACCTGGACATCAAGCCGGCCAACGTGTTTCTGGAGGGAGACCTCCAGAAGGTGCTGCTGATGGATTTCGGGATCGCCAGGGCACTCACCGAGCGGGTGGAGGACGCGTCGGCGGGGCCGGTCGTGGGTACGCCCGAATACATGTCGCCGGAGCAGGCACGCGGACTCCCGGGAATCGATCACCGGTCGGACATCTACTCGCTGGGCGCCCTCGGCTATCGCATGCTCATGGGACGGCCTCCGTTCAGGGGGCGGGACGCCGCCGACATTCTCGCGAAGCACATCAACGAGGCGCCGGTGCCCATGCGCGACATCAACCCGACGATTCAGAAGGATTTCGCAGACGCGATCATGCGATGTTTGAAAAAGGATCCTCAGGACCGGTTCCCGACCGCGATGGAACTACGCAGCGCACTCGAGTCGGTGACCTTCTTCACCGCGCGGGCGGAACCGACGGCCGGCGAGGGAGTCTCTCGCGTGCCGGGCACCCTCCTCGCCCTCATCGCCGGCGCGGCGTTTCTCCTCGGGTTGGTTGTCGGTCAGGTGCTCCGGTAACGCCGCCCGGGAGCATCAGGTGAAGCGCCGGGCGTGGTCGCGGGCGAAATCCCGAATCGTGCGCGGCGGCCGGCCCAGCAACCGTTCGACCGTCGGCGAGACGACCGACGTCGGACCGCCCGCTTTCTGATAGGCGGCGATGGCCAGCATCGCGTCGATGAGGGCCGGCTCGATTCCTCGCGCCACGAGGCGCGCCCGTGCCTCGTCCATGGAGATCGGCCGGTAGGTCACCGGCCTGCCCGTGGCGTCCGACAGGGCGGCGGCGACCTCGTAGTAGGAGACGGCCTCGGGGCCGGTCAGGACGTATTTCTTGCCCGCGTGCTCGTCCGGGTGGAGCAGCACCTCGACGGCGACCGCGGCGATGTCCCTCGTATCGATGAACGGCACGCGTCCGTCGCCGATCGGCGCATAGATCGCGCCCTCGGCCCGGACCGTCTCGGCATGATCCACGAGCCAGTTCTGCATGAACGCGTGCGGGCGCAGCATGGTCCAGGGCACTCGCCCGGTCAGCAATGCCTGCTCGACGACCCAATGCTCGCGGGCGATCATGGACTGCGAGTGATCCGACGCGCCCAGCGCCGACAGCTTGACGATGTGACGG
>DATGDE010000033.1:0-9906 GCA_035311125.1 Gemmatimonadales bacterium | reverse complement strand
GCGGGTGTGCGGCGCTGCGCCCAGCCGGCCCAGCTCGCGCCGCACCGGCTCGAGCAGCTCGCCGGCCGGGGTGGCGGACAGGTACTGGCCGTTCATCCACTCGAGCTTGGTGACGTCGAACACCGCGGGCTTGCTCTGGATCCCCTCGAGCGAGAACAGCCGGATCAGCTCGTCCTCGGGCAGAATCTCCCGGTCGCCGCCCGGCGACCAGCCGAGCAGGGCCAGGAAGTTGCGCATCGCGGCGGGGAAGATCCCCTGGTCCCGGTAGTCGCCCACCGCGGTGGCGCCGTGGCGCTTGGAGAGCTTCTTCCCATCAGGCCCGAGGATCATGGGCACGTGGGCGAAGACCGGCGGCTCGTGACCGAGCGCCCGGTAGAGCAGGATCTGCTTGGGCGTGTTGGACACGTGGTCGTCGCCGCGGATCACGTGGGTGATGCGCATGGCGATGTCGTCCGACACGACCGCGAGGTTGTAGATGGCCGACCCGTCGCTCCGGAGGATGACGAAGTCGTCCAGCTCCTGGCTGTGCACCGCGATCGGCCCGTGCACCGCGTCGTTCCAGGCCACCTCCTCGTCGGGGACGAAGAAGCGGATAGTGAAGGGCATGCCGCGCTCGATCCTGCCGGCGACCTCGTCGGCGGCGAGCCGCCAGCAGCGCCGGTCGTAGCGGAAGCCGCCGCCCGCCGCCTCGGCCTTGGCGCGGCGCTCGTCCAGCTCCTCGCGGGTACAGAAGCAACGATACGCCTTGCCTACGGCGAGAAGCCGCTCGGCGTCGGCCCGGTGGCGGCCGGCGTAGGCGCCCTGGAAGTAGGGGCCCTCGTCCCAGGTGATCCCGAGCCAGCCCAGGCCGTCGAGAATGACGCGGGTGTGGACGTCGGTGCTGCGCTCCTTGTCGGTATCCTCGATCCGGAGGACGAACACGCCGCCGGTGTGCCTGGCGTAGAGCCAGTTGAAGAGCGCCGTGCGGGCGCCGCCGACGTGGAGGTAGCCGGTGGGGGAAGGCGCGAAGCGTACCCGGGGAGATGTCATCGGTCCGGAGGAACGGTAAACGGTGAGCGATGAGCGGTAAACCGGAACGGCAGCGGGGGGCGCCCGGCAGCGGCGGCCCCCCGTTCACCCTTTATCGTTTACTGTTCACCGCAGTTTGAGCGGAGTGGGAGGGATTCGAACCCTCGATAGGGGTTTTCACCCCTATAACGGTTTAGCAAACCGCCGCCTTCAGCCTCTCGGCCACCACTCCGAATTGCAGCGCAACAACTTACGTGGTCGGCACAGCCGGGTCAACCGGAAACGCGCTGCACCACGGACCCGAGTAACAGTAATGAAGACGAGCGCGATTCTCTTGCTTGTGCCCGGCCTGCTGGTGGCGGCGTGCGCGCGGCCGGCCACCGACCGGCCGCTCTCGCCCGGCGGGTTCGTCGGGGCGGAGCTGATCCCGCCGCGGCCCAAGCCGGAGTTCGTGCTGACGGATACGGACGGCCGGCTCTACGACTTTCGCCGGGGGACGGACGGGTACGTCACCCTGCTGTTCTTCGGCTACACCCACTGCCCGGACGTCTGCCCGGTCCACATGGCGAACATCGCGGCGGTGCTGAAGCGCCTGCCGGTGGACGTCGGCCGGGCGGTCCGGGTGGTGTTCGTCACCACCGACCCGGCACGGGACACTCCGGCCCGGTTGCGCGAGTGGCTGGACGCGTTCGATCCGTCGTTCATCGGGCTCACGGGAACGCCCACGCAGCTGGAGCAGGCGCAGACGGCGGCCGGCGTACTGCCCGCGGAGCCGGACACCACCGCGGGGCCGGACTACACCGTGGGCCACGCGGCCCAGGTGATCGCGTACACTCCAGACAACCTGGAGCGCGTCATGTATCCCTTCGGCACCCGGCAGGCGGACTGGGCGCACGACATTCCGCTGCTCGTCCGCATGGGCGCCCGGCGATGAGGCGCCCCGTGCTGCCGCTCGCGGCGCTGGCGCTCGCGCTCGCCTGCGGGGCCAGGACCGCGATCCGCGCCGGGGAGCTTCGCATCGAACCCGGCTACGCCAACGTCGCACCGACCGGCGATGGGGGCACCGCCTACTTCGTGATGCGGAACACCGGCGATGTGCCGGACACGCTCACGTCGGTGTCGGTGGCGGGCGCGTCGGGCGCCCGGATCCACACCATGGCGCGGACGGGCGGCATGGAGCGCATGACGCCGCTCGACCCCGCGATCGTTCCCGCGAAGGGTGCGCTCCCGCTCGCACCGGGCGCGGCGCACCTCATGTTCGAAGGCCTGAGCCGCCCGATCCGCATCGGCGACACGGTCGTCGTCCGGCTCGGCTTCGCGCGGAACGGCTCGGCCGAGCTGCGGCTCGCCGTCCGCCCGTACGGCGGGTAGCCCCGCGTCCCGGTTGAGGGCGGCGCATTGACCTGGTGGTGCTCGGCCACGGGCCAGCCCTGGGAATGGGCGTGGCGCGCGTATCCCGGGGTGTGGTTGCTGGTGCTGCTGCTGGCTGCGGCCGGCTGGCGCACGCTTCGGGCGCGGGCGCGGCGGGAAGGGCGGGAGCCGGACGGGCGGCGGCTCGCGGTGTATCTGGGCGGGGTCGTGGCGGTGTGGCTCGCGCTCGACTGGCCGATCGGCGCGCTCGGAGCCGGCTACCTGCTGAGCGCGCACACGGTGCAGTACCTGCTGCTCACGTTCCTTGCCGCGCCGCAGCTCCTCTTCGGGCTGGGCGAGCCCGAGCCGCGGCCCGCGTCGAGCGTGGTGCGAGCGCCCGGCGGCACCCGGCGGGCGCTCCTGTCACTGGCGGTGTACAACGGGGTGCTCGCCCTGACCCACATCCCCGCGGTGGTGGATGGCCTCATGCCGAGCCAGCTCGGCGCCGCGGCGGTGGATCTGGCCTGGCTCGTGGCGGGACTGGCGCTCTGGCTCCCCGTGCTGCATCCCGACCCCCGGCGGCGCCTCCCGCTGCCGCTCCGGATCCTTTACCTCTTCGCGTCGACTCTCTTCCCGACGGCGCCGGCCGCGTTCCTCACCTTCGCCGACTACCCGTTCTACAGCCTCTACGAGCTGGCGCCGCGCGTCGCCGGCATTTCCGCCCGGTCGGATCAGGTCGTGGCCGGGCTGCTCATGAAGCTCGCGGCCGATCCGCCGGTCTGGGTGGCGATGGCGGTGATCTTTTTCCGCTGGCAGAAGGAGGACGCCTAGAAGCCTCGCGGCTCACGGATGCAGGTTGGGGTCGGGGAACTGGCGCGCGCCGGAGTCGGTCCACTGCTCCAGGGTGAGGTGCCAGAGCTGCCAGGCTTCGCCGACGGCCTCCGCCTGCGCCTTGGCGATCGCATCGGCCGTCTTCTTCCCTGCGCCCGAGGTGCGGCCGCTGTAGATGATGGCCGCGATGACCGCGACCAGCTCGGTGGGTTGCATTCCGTCTCCGGGTAGAGGCCTTGACGAAGCGGCGTTAGCGCGCCGTTGTAGATCGTGCAGGCGATGGTTCCGAGAACCTCAAGCTCTCCCACGCGCCGCCCAACTCGCACCGAGCCGCGCCGAGGGGCCTCCGACGGCAGGAGGAGGGCGGTTAGGCCCGGGGCACCCCAGGGCGCGTGAAGTCAGCGTGAGTCCCGCACGAGGATGCCTTCAAAGAACCGCTGCTGATACTGAACCCAGGTAGCAAGCCGCTGTTCGCTTTGGAGGACCATGGCGGGGGACCCCACGGCGACGTTCAGCGACTCACCCGGGTCGGTCCGTAGGTCATAAAGCTCCGAGGTGTTGCCACCCGCGTCGTAGATATACTTGCGCGGTCCCTCGCGATAGCCGAAGAGCACCCTCGAGTGAGGGCTGAAGAGGTAAACGCGCCCGGGCCGGTCGTCGTCGAACAGGCTGCGTCCCTGCCATGACTCGGGCAGCGGATCGCCGAGGAGATCCATGATCGTCGGCGCAATGTCAATCATGCCGCCGACGGTGGAGTCCGTCTCGCCGTGAAAGAGCTGCCCATTGATCAGCATCAGGGGCACGTGAACCTCTTCCCCGTACAGGTCGTTACCGTGGACGTAATGCCCATGCTGTCCGAATGCTTCGCCATGGTCGCCGACCACGATAACCAAGGTCGAATCGAGCAGGTGGCGCTCTTCTAGCGCGGCGAGCAAGCTGCCGAGGGCCCGGTCGGTCTCGCGCAGGGCGTTCAGATAGCGGTTCATCATGGAATCGCGGACGCCGAAGTCTCTCGGCGCCTCGGTCAGGAAGTACGGAAAGTGCGTCTGCATCGTCCAGAACACGGCAACGAAGGGAGCGCCGGCCGGGTCGTCACCGGCCCACTCGGCGACGCGGTTGGCAGCGCACCGATCGGCGACGCCGTCGACGTAGGGCCAGGTCTTGTCGGAGACCCTGAATACCGGGACGGCGCAACGAAAGTCTCGGTGGTCCTCGAGCCGGTCGAACGCATGAGCTTGCAGAAAGACGTCCTGGCGCTGGAACCGGTTGTCAGCCCCGTTGAAGAACGCCGTGCGGTACCCGCGCCGCTCGAGCTCGCTGCTCAGGGACGGCAGCCGAACCCTGGGGTATTCCTTCGTGATGACCCGGAACGAATGAGGGTGATAGACCGAGAGCAGGAACTCGACCAGGGAGTGTAGCGTCGACGGGACGTGGGCATACACTCTCGTGAAGAGCATCGCCTGCTGGCGGTAGCGGTCGAGGTGTGGCGTCGCACCGTACGGCGCGCCGTATCCGTCCATGTACTGTGCGGCTACCGATTCGAGCACGACGACGAGGACGTTGCGGACACCCGCCTTCCGGGCTCGCTCGCGGAGCGCCATCCCGATCGTTCCCTCGCTCACGGCCCGGGCGCCGGCCGGCAGGAAATCGGTTGGGGGCACGCTTGTCGGCATGCCCGTGAGTAGCCGGCGCTCGTCCGTGCGGAAGGCCGACGCGGCCAGTGCGACGATGGGATTCTGCAGCTTGGCGGGATCCGAGTGTGCCTGGGTCGTCCAGCGGCGCTCCATCCCTATCGCCAAACAGAGGCCGGTCACCAGAGGAGTCGCCAGCCAGCGAATGCGCACGTGCTTCACCAGCCAGCCGAGGCCACGCACGACGATGTAGGACCCCACGAGCAGCCAGACGCATCTCACCGCAACGACTTTCAGCCAGTCCCAGGTGACCAGGGCCTGCATGGCGTTGTATGCGTCGAGACTGCGCAAGAAGTCCGAGTAGTAAAGCCATTGGTATGTGAGCGGGCTGCCGAGCTCGCGCAACGCCGTCTGGTTCACACACGCCATGATGAGCGTGAGAACCGCCGTAGCCACGTACAGCCATGCGAGGATTCGCTGGGCCCTCGGTCGCCGACGTGCCGCCACAAGGCCCGCCGCGAATGCGGCGGTCACAAACGTCACGTACACGACGTCGTAGTAGCCGAGGGCGGCGAGTTTGCGCGCGTTCACCCACGGCCGCAGGACCTGCCAGGTCAACCCCGCCTCCCACCCCCGGATGCGGATGAGAAGCAGCGCGAGCACACTTCCACTACCGACCACCTGTAAGAGGCCATCGGTCGGCACGGCGTCGATGGCCTTCACTTGGTCCGAGCTCATGCGCCAGGTTCCTCTGCTGATCCCGTATGATCCGCTTGGCGCAACGAGCGTGCCCGTGCAGGCGGAGAATCAGCCCGCCGTTGTGGGCACGACTGGCCCCAAACGCTCGGCCTCGGGTGTTCCACGGTGGCCATGTTGGTTCGGAGCGATTTGGTCAATCGCTGTAGAGAGAATGACTTGCGAGCGGCGTGGGAGAGATTCGAACTCTCGGACCGGTTACCCGATCGGCGGTTTTCAAGACCGCTGCATTAGACCACTCTGCCACCACGCCGGAGCCCGAAAGCTCGCGCCGTCTATCACGGTAGGCAACTCCGACCGCTGCCAGTCCGACGACGACCACGGCCTCCCGTCGCGCCCTAAGGCTTCAGCGCGACCACGGAGAATTTCGACGCCCAGCGCCTGGCCAGCGCCCGGGGCACGGCGTTATAGACCGGGCGGAAGCACCAGCGGTACAGCCCGGCCTTCCAGCCGCGGCGGGCTATGGGGCGTGCCCGATACTGGTCCCGCGTCGTCTCGATCACCTCGAACTCGCCAAACATCGCCAGTATCTCCGCCTCGGTGTGGGCCTCGCTGACTGGGGGCTCCGCGTCCTTGAATTCGATGGGAGCCCGGCCCAAGCGGCTGAGCAGGTCCATCCAGGAAGGACGACGGCGCAGATGTGAAACGATCGCTCGCCCGCCCGAGCGGAGGACTCGCCAGATCTCGCGTAACGCCCGAGGCATGTCCCCGGTGTAGTAGAGGACGCCATCCGACCAGACCGCGTCGAACGTCGCGGCGGCATAGGGCAGGGCCAGCGCGGTGGCGACCTCCAGGCCATCGGCCTGGACGCCGGCGATCGCGAAATGCACCGCCGCGAGCGCTATGGCCGAGGTGGAGACGTCGGTCGCCGTCACCCGGACGCCGCGGCGGAGGAACTCGATGCTGTCATAGCCCAAGCCACAGCCCAGGTCGAGTAACCGCTTCCCGCGGAGCTGGGCCGCCTCCCGCTCGATCCTCGCCATGACCCCGGGAAACCGGTAGGGGCTCATCCACGGGCGGATGCGCTCGAAGAAGGCCGGCGTGCCGGGCTCGACACCGGCCTGCCGCGCATACTCGGCGCCGTGCGGGTGCGCGTTCCAGTACGCCTGGACCGCGTCGGTCTTTCGATACGACGCCCGCCGTCGGCGTTCCCGGCTCTGTTGCATCACGTCCATCCGAACCTCCTCGCCGCTCGGCGCCATCCCTGCACCGTCGCTCCGGGCGCGATCCCGAAGGCATTGTCGGGCGAAGGGGATGGGCCGGCCGTGCCGCGCATCACCGGCGGCGTGGTCGTGGCTCGACTGGCAGAACCTCACTCTCGCCGTTGCCAACCGGGGGCCGGGGTCGGATACATTCACGATGTGCCCACCTGCAATCGCGGGATATCCCGCCGGGGCACTGGTCGCGGTGTCGCAGGCGCACCCATGCCGCGACCGCAGCGCACGAGTCTCACACATGGTGCGTTACGGAGGTAACCATGTTCGGCATATCGAAGGCATTGCTGGCCGCCGCGGGCGGGCTCCTGGTCGCGGGATTTTCCTCTCCGGAAGGCACGATCGCGCCCGCTCGTCGCCTCGGGCCGGCCCAGCAGCCCGCACCGCTCACGGGCTGCCTCGAAAAGGGAACGGCCAAGGACACGTACACGCTCAAGAGCGCCGACGGGAAGACGTATACGCTGACCAGCCCGACGGTGAAGCTCAGCGAGCATGTCGGCCACAAGGTGGCGGTCACCGGGACGGCGGCCGGCACGGAAACGGGCGCACTCAAGGACACCAACGCAGCACCCGCGCCGCCCGCCAAGAGCGGCGAGGCCGCGATGCCGGGCGGGAGCCTGACGGTCACCACGCTCAAGCACCTCAGCAGCACGTGTAAATGATCGAGGAATGAATTCGGGGTTGGTCCTTCGCCGGAGCACTTGGGCAATCCAGTCCAGGTGCTTTCGGTTTTCGGCCCGCGACTATCCGAAGGGAGGATCAGGCTGCGCGCGGGCCGGTTCGCGTCGAGGACCCGGCCGCGTGCCATGCATCGAGCAGCGCCCGCGCCTCGCCGGCGAACGCGTGTCCGGCCCGGGCGTCGCGCTGCTCCCGCGCGAACTTCACCAGGTCGGCCTCGACGAGGACGGCGGCGCCGCGCTCGCCGAGTCCGGCCCCGCCCAACGTGGGCGGCAGGGCCTGGAGCAGCTCGGCGGTGGTGTGCGTGAGGGCGGGGACGCCGTAGGCGTCCTCCAGATAGCGCCGGAGCGTATCGGCGACGGCCTCGTAGTAGCCATCCACGTTCCCGGGACCGGGCCACGTCCCGGCCCGGATCTGCTCCAGCCGCGCGACGGCCCGGTCGTACGGCGCGAGATCCGCGACCGGCGCCTTGGGAATCACTGGCACGACGGGCGCAGCGAGACGCCTGCGCCGGCGGAACAGCCAGGCAACCGCCGCGGCGAGAACGGTGGCCAGGAGGCCGGCAGCGAATAGCGGACCGGGGCCCCGCTGGCGCACGATCGGCTTGATGTCCTTGAGCGACGGATTTCCCGGCGGGGCCACCGGGTCGATCTCGACGAACGCGGAGTCGCTCGTCAGGAGGCCCCGCGTGAGGCCCTTCACCGAGCGCATGAATGGCAGGCCGAACACCGGTGCCGCGTGCCGACCGGGGCGATAGAAGGCTATCCGCGCGCGGCCGGTATAGATGCGATCCGGCCCGCGCTCGAGCTTCTCGACCGAGAGGATGCGGACGCCTCCCGGCAGCTCCGAGACGGGCTTGGGCACGCTGTCATAGAGCACGTCACCCTGGTCGAGCCGCACGCGGAAACGGAGCGAGACGGGATCGCCCACCGTGGCATGGGCGGTCTCGGGCACGACCTCGAACGACTGGTCCGGGAGCTGCGCCACGGCACCGGTGGCGAACGCCGCGAAGCCGATCAGCCAGGCAGCCGCCGCGCCGAGCCGGCAGGTTCGCCCTTCTTTCATGACCCTTTCATGCCCCGGCGCTCACTATGGAGGCGAACCCAACGCTGGAGCCTCGGATGTTGCCGCCACCTCGCTGGACCCCGCTGGCCGCGGGTGTCGTCCTGATCGGCATCGCGGGCCCTCTCCAGGCGCAAGGCCGAAGAGCGCCTGCCGCCGATGTCACCCCGGCGACCATCGCCGACGGGCGGGCTCTCTTTCATGGCGCCGGCGGTTGCGCGCCCTGCCACGGCGACGACGGAGCCGGCACGGCGGACGGACCCTCGCTGACCACCGGCCGCTGGAAGCTGGGCGACGGGACGTTCGCCTGGCTCCTGCATATCACCCGGCACGCCGGCTGGGGCGCGTCGAACCCCCAGGCCGATCCGAAGCCGATGCGTGGTCCCGGCACTCTGGATTCGGCTCAGGTGCGCAGCGTCGCGGCCTACGTCTTCTCCATCAGCCGCGCCAAGACCCCGGCGCTGCGGGGCCGATAGTCCCCGCACGCCGGCCCCCCAGGGTCTTCAAGCTACCGCATCGTCCGCGAAGATCGGGAGCACTCGCCCGTCGTAGTCGTCGGGCACCGGCTGTCCCAGAGCGTGCAGCACGGTCGGCGCCACGTCCTCCAGCCGGGACGAGAGCTCCCCGGGGCGAACACCATTCCCCAGCGCGAGGAAGAAGCTCTGCTCCCAATGGTCGCTGGAGTGGTTCGCCGGGGCCGCGGTCACGAGCCGCGCCGATGAGAACCCGCTCTGGCCGGAGTAGCCCTCCCGGAGCTGCACCAGCAAGTCCGGCGCGTTGGTGAGCTCGGGCCCGGAGTACGCCTCGTCCCGGGTGATGACCCGTTCGACCACCGGCTGCCCCGAGCGCGGGTCCCGGATTCCCGCCAGCAAGTCCTGGAGCCGGTCGCGCTCGCGCGCGTAGTTGGCCACCGAGATGACTCCCTCAGGCCGGTGTCCCCGCACATTGAGATAGATCTGCCCCAGGTAACCCATCGCCACGGCACGGGTCCTGGCCCAGTCGACGTCGCCGAACGACAGGAACGTGGCGGAGGTGACGGCCGACCGCTTGCCCCGCGGCAGATTGTAGTGGAAAAGCCGATACAGGTTGAGCTGGTGGGCCAGTCGCTCCGCGCTGGCCGCCGTGATCCCCAGCCGGAACGCCAGCCGCTTGAGCTGGGCGGGGACGGTCCGCTTGAACCGGAGGTAGCCGGCGTCCGCCAGCAGGGCATTGAAGTGGACGCGCGAGTGCTCCAGCCGGTGGCTCCACGCGCCCAGCACGAGCACGAGGCCCCGGGGGCCGGCGAGCGCGACGATGTCGCCGAGGAGCTGGTCCAGAGCCTCGAAGCCCTCGAGGAAGGGATCGCCCAGCCCGGGCTGCTGCGCCACGGGCGCGTA
>DATGDE010000032.1:0-2286 GCA_035311125.1 Gemmatimonadales bacterium | reverse complement strand
CTTTTGGGCCGTCCTGACGGAGACCGGTTTTGTCTTCAGCCGTCAACGAACCAAAATCGGGGCAGGGACCCCAACGTGCATGCTGGCCGAGTTGGGCAACGAGTCCCTTTTCCTGAGTGTCCGACTCTTGGCGAGATCGCCAAGGGGGACCGCGCTCCTCGCCACGGGCGCGTCTTTGAGTCGCCGAAGAAGGGGTTCCGCTAGCAGCGGAGCAAAATTCAACGCTCTGGCGTCCAGCTTTCTGGACAGCGGAGCGTCGCGGCTGGTTGCGAGACAGGCCCCATTGTGTCTCAGTTAACGTCCCTTTAATGAGACACGCCGGAATCCGCCACGAGAGAGCTGGAACTGTCAGAAAGGGGGCGGTCAGCTTCAGTGATGACTTCGATGACCTCCGACGGTGAAGACGCTTTCAGGAGCCGCTCACGCAAAGATGCGTTGCCGGCGACGCGCGCGAGTTGTCCGAGCAAGAATACCTGCACGTCCGGCTTCTCCGCGGGCATGACCAGCAGGAAGATCAAGCGAACCGGTTCCGCTGGGTGCGGCGAGAAGACAATCTCGTCGGGAGAGCGACCGATCACCACCAGAGGGCTGCGGAGGTTCGGGCAACGGGCATGGGGAATCGCCACGCCGACGCCGAGATCGGTGGATACGTCGAGCTCGCGGGCCAGCGCCAAGTCTGCGATCCTCGCACCCGGAGGCAGTCTGTCGGCCGGGATCGCCGCCGCGAGTTCGGTGATGGCCTGCTCCGGCGTCTGGGCCGCGAGCTCGAGCACGACGCCGCCCGCCAAGACAGCATCGCGCAGGGAAGGTTTCGAATCACGCGGGTACTCGTCTTCGATCCGGCCGACGACCTGCTCCAGGATGTCCTCGATCGTGATCAGGCCCACAGGACTGCCGGCGTCCTGGACCACGCAGACCGTCGCCCCTTCCTGCTGGAGTTGCATCAGCGTCGACTCGATATCGTCCTCCGGCCGCACCGCGCGGAGCGGGCGCACCAGCGGCGTCCAGTCCGCGTCGACCGAACCCTCGGCGATCAGGTCCTTGGCCAGGAGGTAGCCGACCGGTCTGCCGGTCTCCGGTTCGACCACGGGCCAGCGCGAGAACCGCTGCCTTGCAACCTGCTTAGCGACCTCCTCGCGACTGGCCGACCTGGACAGGCGATGGACCCGCGTCCACGGGACCATCACGCTCCGCACGCGCCGCGCGCGGAGATTGGACACGTTCTCGAGGATGAGTTGGAGCCGGAGGTCGCGCACCTTCCTCTCCACGGCCTCGCGGTCCGCGCCGGTGTCGGCCAGAACCAGGCGCGCCAAGCCTACGGCGGCTTCCCCCTCCTCGAACACCGCGGCCGTGGCGCCGGCCTGCTCCAGTTCCTCGCGCTCGCGCAGGTAGTGCGCCCGCACCAGGATGCGGAGCCCGGGGTTCAGGTCCCGCGCCGCGACAACCACGGAGGCGCGATCCGCCGAGTGGGGCAATGCCACCACCAAGTGCGAGGCGCGGCGCACGCCCGCCTGCTCCAGGATCGCCTCGCGGGAGGCGTCCCCGAAGATCGCGGCCTGGCCCTGCCGCTTCAGCTCGGAGACCGTGTCCATGTTCAGCTCGATCACGATCGTCGCGAGTCCCGCATCGCGGAGCAGGCGGTGCACCGAGCGGCCCACCGGGCCGTACCCGACGACCACGGCGAGGCGATCCCCCGCCGCGACTCGCCGGCCGACCTGCTCCGCCGCGTCTGCGTTGGTCTCGCGCGCCCGCCGCTCCGCGCGGCCGTAGAGCAGCGTCCACAACCGCGGACGGCGGCGCAGCCAGGCCTCGATCGGGTTCAATGAGCGGAACAGGATCGGGTTCAGCGTGATCGAGATAATCGCCGCGGCGACCAGCACGTTGTGCCCCGACTCGGGCATCAGGCCATGTTTGCGGGCCAGCTCCGAAAGGATGAACGAGAACTCGCCGATCTGTGCCAGGCCCAGCGCGACGGTCAGCGCGGTGCGGGCCGAATGGCCGAGCAGCGCGACGATGAGCAGCGCAGCCAACGGCTTGGCGATCAGGATGATGGCCAGCGCCGCCAGGATCATCAGTGGCTCTCGGACGACGAATGCCGGGTCGAAGAGCATCCCCACCGACACGAAGAACAGCACGGCGAAGGCATCGCGCATCGGCAGCGCATCAGCCGCGGCCTGATGACTGACCGGGGATTGCGCGACCACCATGCCCGCCAGGAACGCCCCGAGGGCCATCGACGCGCCGAAGAAGGCGTACGAGGCGGCCGCGATCGCGATCGAGAAGACC
>DATGDE010000031.1:0-3257 GCA_035311125.1 Gemmatimonadales bacterium | reverse complement strand
GCGCGTTGCGCGATGTCCTGGGAGCCGGGCAATCGACGGATGCAGCGGATGAAGTGGTGCAAGCCGCCATCCGGTCGGCCGAACGGCGCCGCGCGACAGCGCGGCGGGTCCGCCTGGGTCTGCCGCTTGCCGCCGCCGTCCTCGCCGGCCTGCTCGTGTTGCACCACACCCCGGACTTTCCTCTGCAACCAAATGCCCGAAATGTCACCGCGGTGCCGGCCAGCTTCTCCGTCACGGCCCCGCCAGGCAGGAATGTCCTTGTGCTGCAGCCACCCGATACGTCCAACGTCATCGTTGTCTGGTTCTTCTGAGAGGAGCGTTTGACATGCGCCGGCATGCCCCGTTGCTGTTGTGCCTCGTTGCCGCCCTGGTGGCCGCGTGCGGCGGCACGCCAATCCTCGACACACGCACATTCCAGCTGAAATACATCCAGGCGGATCAGGCCCGGGACATCATCGCGCCCTACGTATACGCCGACCGGCCCAACGCGAAGGGAATGATGAGCAGTTCCGCTTCCACGATCACGGTGCGGGAGACGCGTGACAACCTGGAGAAGATCGCGCGCGTGCTCGCCCAGTATGACATCCCGCGCCCCCTGGTGCGACTGACCTTCCACCTCATTCAAGCGGACGGCGCAGCAACGACCGATCCGGCGATCGCCGATGTGGAAGCGACACTCCGGCAACTGTTCCGCTTCCGAGGCTACCGGCTCATCGAGGAAGGGATCTTCAGCGCAGCGGAAGAGGGAGAGGTGGCGCAGACGCTGAGTGGTTATTCCATTTTCGCGAATATCTGGCGGGTGTCCGGAGTCGGCGACAGCGCCCTGGTCAACCTCAATGTGCGGCTCCGCGGTCAAGGCGTGGACTTCTCCACGCGGGTCGCCGTGCCCACCGGGAAGACCGCCGTGCTGGGGAACGTGGGAAAGGACCCGCGGGGCACCCTCATCCTCACCGTGAAACCGGAGCTGCTCAGCGCTTCGCCTTGAAGAACTCCTCGAGCAGCGCTCCGCACGACTCCCGCGCGACGCCGCCCAGCACCTCGGGGCGATGATTCAGACGGGGATGGCGCAGCAGATCGCCCACGCTGCCCGCCATCCCCGCCTTGTCGTCCCAGGCGCCGAACACCACGCGCCCGACTTTGGCCAGCACGATCGCTCCGGCGCACTGGGCACAGGGCTCGAGCGTCACGTAGAGGGTGCAGTCGGTGAGCCGATCGGTCTCGAGCGCGCCGAGTGCGCGCTGCATCGCCAGCAACTCGGCGTGCGCCGTTGGGTCGTGTCGAGTCTCGGTCTCGTTATGGCCGGTCGCGATGACCTTGCCATCCCGCACTACCACCGCCCCGACGGGGACTTCCCCGAGGTTCTGGGCGCGCCGGGCTTCCCGTAGCGCTGCCGCCATCCCCTCGTGATCGTCCGGGGGGATGGGTGGCCCCTTCTCCCTTCCCTCTTCCCCCTTCCCCTGCTCAGGCACGCACCGTTTCTCGCGCCCCGCCCGCCGGGACCCGCTCGAACTTCAGCGCCGTCCCTTCCTTCGCACGGTCCACCATGATGGTGTCCCCTTCGTTGTACTCGCCCTCCAGCACCGCCATGGCCAGAGGGTTCTGGAGCAGCCGTTGGATGGCGCGCTTGAGCGGCCGGGCGCCGTAGACCGGGTCGTATCCCTCGGTGGCGATCAGCGCCTTGGCAGCCGGCGTCACCTCGAGGGTGAGCTTGCGATCCCGGACCAGCTGGCGCACCCGCTCGATCTGCAGATCGACGATGTGGGCGATCTCCTCCTGGCCCAGCGGCCGGAAGATGATCACGTCGTCCACCCGGTTCAGGAACTCCGGCTTGAAGCTCTGGCGCAACAGCTCCAGCACCTTGGTCTCGACCTGCTCCCAGTTCGTGGTGCCGTGCTCCAGGATGTAGGTCGAGCCGAGGTTCGAGGTCATGATGAGCACGGTGTTGCGGAAGTCCACCGTGCGCCCCTGCGAGTCGGTCAGGCGCCCCTCATCCAGGATCTGCAACAGGACGTTGAATACGTCGGGGTGCGCCTTCTCGATCTCGTCGAACAGCACCACCGCGTACGGCCGCCGGCGCACCGCTTCGGTCAGCTGGCCGCCCTCCTCGTAGCCCACGTAGCCCGGCGGAGCCCCGATCATGCGCGCCACGGCGTGCTTCTCCATGTACTCCGACATGTCGAGGCGCACCATGGCCTTCTCGTCGTCGAACAGGAACTCGGCGAGCGCGCGGGCGGTCTCGGTCTTGCCGACCCCGGTGGGACCGAGGAAGATGAACGACCCGGTCGGCCGGTTGGGGTCCTGCAGCCCCGCGCGCGCGCGGCGCACCGCGTTAGAGACGGCGGCGAGGGCCTCGTGTTGCCCGACGACACGGCGCCCCAGCTCGGCCTCGAGCCGGGTCAGCCGCTCGCGCTCCGACTCGAGCATCTTGGACACGGGGATACCGGTCCACTTCGCCACGATCTCGGCGATGTCCTCGGCGTCCACCTCCTCTTTCAGGTACTTGGCCTTCTTTTGAACTTCGGCGAGGCGTTTCTCGCTCGTCGCGATTTCCTTCTCGAGCGCCGGAATCCGCCCGTAGCTGATCTCGGCCGCCTTCTGCAGCTCGCCGCGACGGGTCGCCTGGTCGGCTTCCATGCGCAATTGCTCGAGCTGGGCCTTCTTGGCCTGCAGCCCGGTGATCGTCTCCTTTTCCGCCTGCCATTGCGCCTTCATCGCGTTGGAGCGTTCGCGCAACCCCGCCAGCTCCTCGTCCACCTTGTCGCGCCGCTCGCGCGAGGCCTTGTCCTTCTCCTTGGCCAGCGCGGTCTTCTCGATCTCGAGCTGGACGATCTTGCGCTCCACCTCGTCGATCTCCTGCGGCAGCGAGTCGATCTCGATGCGCAGCCGGCTCGCCGCCTCGTCCACGAGGTCGATCGCCTTGTCGGGCAGGAAGCGGTCGCCGATGTAGCGGTGCGACAGCGTCGCGGCCGACACGAGCGCGTTGTCGGTGATGCGCACGCCGTGGTGCACCTCGTACTTCTCCTTCAGTCCCCGGAGGATGGCAATCGTGTCCTCCACCGACGGCTCACCGACGAACACCGGCTGGAACCGGCGCTCCAGCGCCGCATCCTTCTCGATGTGCTTGCGGTACTCGTCGAGCGTCGTCGCGCCGACGACGTGCAGCTCGCCGCGCGCCAGTGCCGGCTTCAGCAGATTGGACGCGTCCACCGCCCCCTCGGCAGCTCCGGCGCCCACCAGGGTGTGCAGCTCGTCGATGA
>DATGDE010000030.1:0-3265 GCA_035311125.1 Gemmatimonadales bacterium | reverse complement strand
GCCATCGCCAGCGGGTGACCCGAGTAGGTGTAGCCGTGAAACAGCTCGATCCCCGCGGGCGCGGCATCGACCACGGCGTCGTAGATCCCGCGCCGCACTGCGACCGCGCCCAGCGGCACCGCGGCGTTGGTGATGCCCTTCGCACAGCTGATCATGTCGGGGATCACGCCCAGCGCCTGCGCAGCGAAGGGGGTGCCCAGGCGGCCGAAGCCCGTAATGACCTCGTCGAAGATCAGCAGGATGCCGTGGCGGTCGCACAGGGCGCGCAGCCGCTCGAGGTAGCCGCGCGGCGGGACCAGCACGCCGGTCGAGCCGGCTACGGGCTCCACGATCACGGCAGCGATCGTTTCCGCCCCCCGCTGCGCCACGATCGCCTCCAGGGCGTCCGCCAACTCCGCTCCCCAGCCCGGTTGACCGCGGGAGAACGCGTTGTGGGCGAGGTCATGGGTGTGGGGCAGGTGATCCACCAGCGGCAGCAGCTGGGCGGCGAACGCCTTGCGATTGCTCTCCAGCCCGCCGACCGACATGCCGCCGAAGCCGACGCCGTGATAGGCGCGCTGGCGTCCGACGAACCGGGCGCGGCCCGGCTCCCCGCGCGCCTGGAAGTACGCGAGCGCGATCTTGAGCGCCGTGTCCACCGACTCGGAGCCGGAATTGGTGAAGAACACGCGGTCCAGATCCCCGGGCAGGAGCTTGGCGAGGCGCTCGGCCAGCGCGAAACTGCCGGGATGACCCATCTGGAAGCCGGGCGCGTAGTCGAGCCGCGCCGCCGACTCGGCGATCGCGCGGATGATCGGCTCCCGCGCGTGGCCCGCGTTCACGCACCACAGTCCCGCCGTGCCGTCGAGGATCTGGCGACCGTCGGCCGCCGTGTAGTGCATACCCTTGGCCGACACGAGCAGGCGCGGGGCGTGCTTGAACGCGCGGTTCGCGGTGAAGGGCATCCAGTGCGCCTCCAGCGAAGGCGCGGAACGGGTGGTATCCGGCATGATGACTCCTACTGCGCGTAGCGCAGCACGTCGTACAGGTAACGGACGCCGAACCCGACGTTGGCAACGCTCACGCGCTCGTCATTCCCGTGCACGCCGCGCTGCGCATCCACCCTGTCGGTCTTGAACGGGTCGAATCCGTACGTGACGATCCCCAGCGCCCGGTACGTGGGGCGGTCGGTCGCCCCGGTGAGCATGGGGGTCGTGACCTGCGCGCCCGGGTCACGCTCGCGCGCCGCCCGCTCGATGGCGCGGAACAGGTCGGTATCGATCGGGCTCTCGAGCGGCGCTTTGGGAGGAAGCAGCGTCTGCCAGTGCACCGCCGTATCGCCCACGACGCGGACGAGCTCGGCCCGCACTGCGGCGGTGTCCTGGTCGGGGAGGAGCCGGATGTCGATCTCGGCCGTCGCCTCGGCGGGGATGACGTTGGTCTTGTTGGAGGCGGCGAGGACGGTAAGCGAGATGGTGTTCCGGAGGATCGCGTTCCAGTAGACGTTGTCGGTGAGCCAGGCGCGTGCCGCGGAATCGGCGAGAGCGCCCGGAACATCGGTGAGCCACGTGCGCTGCCGGCCGCTGTATTGCGGGGCGATGTCGTGGAAGTACTTGGCGACGCCGGGCGTGACGTGCAGCGGCGTCTCGTAGTGGGCCAGGCGGGACAGGGCATCCACGAGATGCGGGACGGGGTTCAGCTTGGTGGGCCGCGAGCCGTGCGACGGCGTCCCTCGAACCGTGAGGCGCTGCCAGAAGGTCCGCTTCTCGGCGACCCCGACGCCATAGTAGGCGAGCCGCCCGTTGTCCACGAGATTGTCGCCGCCCTCGGTCATCAGGAATTCCACGTCGCGCAGCAGGTCCGCGTGTCGCTTCACGAACGTTACCGCACCGGTGCCGCCCAGCTCCTCATCCGCGTTGCCGATGAACACGATGTCGCGATCGAGGGGCACGCCGCTGCGCTTGAGCGCGATCATGGCCATCAGCTGCATCATCCCCTCGCCCTTCATGTCGAGCGCCCCGCGCCCCCACACATAGCCGTCGCGCACCGTCCCCGAGAAGGGATCGACCGACCAGAACTGCGGCGTCACCGGCACGACGTCCAGGTGATTCACGAGGGCGATGGCCTTCTTGGTGCCGCTGGAGCGCAGCCGGGCGTACAGGTTGGCCCGCCCGGCGCCGAGCTCCGCGGTATCGAGGATCTGCGCTTCGATGCCGTCGCGGGCCAGCAGCTGCTGCAGAAACCGTGCAGCCTCGAGCTCGTGGCCGGGGGGATTGGACGTGTTGATCGCCAGGTACGCCGAGAGGTTCCGAACCGCTTCGGCGGCGATGGAGTCCCAGTTCAGCGCGCTGGGACTGGGAGATTGGGCGACGACGGGAGCGGCGCCGAGCATCAGGACGGCGCACGAGCGCAGGATTCGCATGGCCGATGGAGTGGTGGAGGTGGCGTGTGCTAGTATCGTCATCGCGGCCAATGTAACGTCGTCCCGGGCGCTCGGCGCTGCAGGGGGCACGCCGTCCGACGCCGGAGGTGGAACCGCATCCACCACCCCCCCGTAGTAGCGGAGTTTCTCTCTTCGATCGAGGACGCCGATGAGTCCCGTCTCCCTTCTCACAGTCTGTCTCGTCGCGCTTGCCGCCGCCTACCCGGCCGCGTCGGCTGCCCAGGGTGACTCCGGTCAGGCCCCGCGTGGCCTGCCCGGGTACCGCGCGCTGAATCTCGGGGTGCACGGCGTCGGAGTGAGCATCGGAAATTCACGCCGCTGGACCGGCCTGCGGATCAACTTTCAGGACCACGCCGTCGAGCGGGTGAACGGGCTCAACCTCACGATCTGGAACGCGAAGCACAATGAAACGATGGAACTGAACGGCGTCGCCCTGGGGCTCGCGGGCCCCGTGGGTGGGACCTTCAACGGCGTGACCATCGGAGTGATTGGGGCCGTGGCGGACCGGGGGTTCCATGGGGTGACCGTCGCGGGCCTGGGGGCGGTCTCCAACGGCGATACCCGGGGCCTCACGGTCGCAGGGTTGGGCGTGGTCTCGAACGGCGACATGACGGGGATCAACGTGTCGGGCCTCGGGACCGTGGCCAACCGCTCGATGCGCGGCGTCAATCTCGCAGGGCTGGGCGTCGTCGCCGACGGCGATCTTACCGGTCTCAGCGTTTCGGCCCTGGGAACGGTCGCGAACGGGAGCGAAGGGGGCGTGAATGTGGGCGGTCTCGCCGTCGTTGGAAACGGCCGGGTGTGGGGATTCACCGTCGGCGGTCTGGCGGTCGTGTCCAACGG
>DATGDE010000029.1:0-3958 GCA_035311125.1 Gemmatimonadales bacterium | reverse complement strand
GTGAGCCCGACGCTGATCCCGGCCTGGACGATCAGCGAATTCGCCGGCGTGAGCCAGCGCGGATGCACGGCGCCGATGAACCGGAACAGCAGGCCGTCCCGGGCCATCGCGTAGGGGATCCGGGCGGCCGTCAGCACGATGCCGTTGTTGGCGCCCAGGGTCGAGACCAGGATTCCCACCACGACGAATCCCGCCCCGAGTCGCCCGAGCGTGACGCGAGCCGCGTCGCTCGCCACCAGCTGGGAGCTGGCCACCCGGTCGGGGCCCAGCACGTACGTGTAGGACAGCGTGACGAGGACGTAGAGCGCCATGCAGATGAGCGCGGAAGCGATGATCGCCCGCGGGAGATTGCGCTCCGGCTGCCGGACTTCGCTGCCCACGTACGTCGTCTCGATCCAGCCATCATAGGCCCACAGGACCGCCACCATCGCCACCCCGAACGGCCCGATGAGACTGCCCTGGCCGATCGGCCAGACGGGCTGGAAGTTCGCCGCACTGCCCCCCGGCAGCAGGAATCCGGCCAGGATCAGGGCGGCGACCACGCCCATCTTCATGAGGGTCAGCACGTCCTGGGTGATCGCCCCCGCCTTCACCCCCAGGATGTTGAGCACCGTCAGGGCCAGGATGGACACGATCGCCACGACCTTGATCCCCGCCGCCGAGAGCGGCACGAAATGACCGAAGTAGCCCGCGAACCCGACGGCGATCGCGGCGATCGAGGCCGGGTTGACGACGACCCCGTTGGCCCAGCCGTACAGCCAGCCCCAGACCGGGCCGTATGCCTCGCGCAGGTAGACGAACGCGCCGCCGGCTTCGGGCATGGCCGCCGCCAGCTCGGCGATGGACAGCGCGCCCAACAGGGATACGAGCCCGCCGACCACCCAGACGGCGACGGTGAGCGAAGTGGCATGGAGCTGGGTCGCGATCACCGCGGGGACGATGAAGATCGCGGACGCGATGATGGTCCCGACGTTGATCATCGTGGCGTCGAGCAGCCCGAGCTGGCGCTTCAGTCCGGGCTCGGTCACGCCTCGGCCAACGACTCGCGATAGGCACGCTTGAGGAGCTGCTGGAAGTGATGGACCCCCTCCTCGAAGCGCACCGAGAATCTGCCACGATCGTACGCCCGGCTGCCCAGCCCCTGCTGCACTCGGGCGCAGATTTCGGCGTCCTCCTGCTGCACGCGATCGGAGAAGCTCAGGTCGGCCTCGATCCGTTCGCTCGCCTCCGGGGCGTCGAGGTCGTCGTAGTAATAGCGAAACAGCACCTGGCACCGGTCCACCGCGGTGGGGATCACGACGTTCAATTGCAGACGGCCGGGCACGACGTTCAACATCAGATTCGGGAAGACGAAGTAGTACAGCCCTTCCCCACCGCCGGCCGTGTAGACGTTCCGCTCCGCGGTGAGCGGACCGACCTGCACACTGTAGCGATCGTGGATTTCGGTGACGTAGTTCTCGTAGTCGTAGAGCGTGTACAGCTCGGGGTGGACGTACGGCACGTGGTAGCCTTCGAGGAAATTGTCCACGTACACTTTCCAATTGCAGCGCACCTCGTAGGTCAGCTCGCGCGCGAACCGCAGCGCGCCGAGCCGCGTCGGCGCCACGCGCTCGCGAATCCCCGCGAAGGTGGCTTCGATCGGCTCCGGCGCCGGACCCAGGTGGACGAACGCCAAACCCTCCCACAGCGCGAGCGGCACGCGGGTGAGCCCGTAGTCCTCCTTGTCGAACAGCTCAACGCGATTGAAGTGCGGCACGCCGCGGAGCATGCCGTCGAGCCGGTAGGTCCAGCCGTGGTACTTGCAGATCAGCATGTCGCAGTCTTCATCCTTCAGCGCGAGCGGCCCACCACGGTGGCGGCACACATTGAAGAATGCGTGCAGGGCGCCCGCCCGGTCGCGCACGGCGATGATCGGCTCACCGGCGACATCGGTGACCACGACGTGGCCCGGGGCGGCGAGCGCGTCCCGATCCGCGATGTACTGCCAGCTGCGGCCGAACACTGCCTGTCGCTCGAGCTCATGAAATCGGGGATCCGTGTACCAGGCGGACGGGATCGTCTCGGCCCGCTCGATGGGAACGAGCGCGAGATCGGCAGGATCGATGTCGGGGAAGGGCCCTGGCACGGGCCCGAAGCTACTGCGGCAATGCGCCATCAGCCATCAGCCATCAGCCGTCAGCCTCCACCTATCGGCCTGCTGACGGCTGACGGCTGACAGCTTCAAAGAATCCCGTCCACATAGAAATCCATCCGCCACCCCATCGGGCTGACGAGGCCCCGGGCCAGGTCCACTCGCAGGATGCCGTCGAGGAAGGATGCTCCGAGCCCGGCGGAGACGAGCGGCCGCCCGCGAGTGAGCGCCGTGCCAAGACCCGCCCACCCCGCGTCGCTGAACGCTGCGAGGCGGATACCGGGCGACGCATTCGCGACCTCCACGCGAGCACGCCAGAAGTCCGGACCGGCGAGCGCGCCGCCCGGATACCCGCGCAGTGTCGCCGGGCCGCCGAGATACCACAGCCCCTGCGCGGGAGCGTCGCCGCCCGTGGTCCCGGCGCCCAGCTCCAGGGCCGCGAGCAGCCGCCTCGGCAGCGGAGTGGTCAAACGAGTCGTGAGGCTGGCGCGCGCGTAATCGAAGCTGCCGAGGTTCACGGCCATGGTCAGCTCGGCCCCGACCGTGACGCCGCGCGTGGACACGCCCCGCGCGCCGCGGAGCACGAGGGAGCTCCCGAATTCCCGGGCGGCAGCCGCCACGATGTTGGCGCCGAACTCGTGCCGGTCGCGCAGCAGGTGCGGCACGCTCAGATCCGTTTCCTTATCCGCCGCACGCTGCCATTCCGTGAAGAGCCGCCACTCGTAGCTGCGCGCCGCGCTCGGGGCCGGACGCAGCAGCAGCTCGCCGCCCCAGCTGTAGTAATAGACCCCGTCGTCACGCCCCAGCACGAGGGCGCCGAGCGAATTGCCGATGCCCAGGGGGCGGGCGTCCGGATTCGCCGCCGCGAGGCGCCGGTAGCCCGCGACGCGCAGTGCCACGTCAGGCGACTCGCGCTCCACACCGGCCTCGAGATTGGGCCATCCGTCCGAGACCCCGACGCGCGCGGTGACGTCGCCCCTGAGACGACCGAAGTCGAGTCCCAGCCGGGCACCGACCGACAGCCCCTCGATCCGGTTGTAGCGCAGCAGGCCCGCGCCGCCAGGGCCCAACCGCAGAGTCGGGGCGTGCGTGTGCCAGGGCGTCTGGGCCAACAATCCCACCGCCCGTCCCAGCTCTTGAGCTTCGGCGGAGGAGAGATACGGAGTCTCGTCGTCGAAGGAGCGCGGTAATTGGGCGCTCGTGAGCAGGCTCGCCGTGTCATCCGGGACGATCACGACGGCACCGCGGCAGCGCCGGCGGGTGCAATGGCAGTCGCCCCGCCCCTGGCAGGCGAGGATGGCCGCCGAGTCGGCCGTCGACAGCGTATCGGTCGTCGCGACGGCGGTCCCCGGTGGTGGCGCCACGACATCGAATGCCGAGAACACGCGCTCGTAGCGCAACGGCGCGGCGAGAAACGTGCCGGCGGTCGCCACGGCATCCACCGCAATGAGCCGCGGCAGCCACCACTTGCCATCGATCAGGGCGAATTCGACCGTGATGTAGCGAACCTCGGCCTGGATCGGCTTCAGAAATCCCGGGATATGCTTGACGTCGCTCGAGTCCTGGGAATCGGTATCGATGTCCCGCTCCAGATCCCAGGCCCGGGCCGGCCGGAACACGGCGCGCACCAGGGCGGCGTCCCCGTCTTCGATCCAGAACGAGCCGGTGAGCAAATGAAACTCATCGCGCCGCGGGATGATGCGCAGCTCGAGCAGACGGATGGTGCGGCCGTCCTGCAGCGTGATGATCGTCGTGTCGCCGGACTGGAAGCGGTACTGCGCTTCGCTACCCGGCGCGAGCGGATCGTACACGAATTCGGAGTCGCCG
>DATGDE010000028.1:0-7112 GCA_035311125.1 Gemmatimonadales bacterium | reverse complement strand
CGTGCCGAGGTTCGGCGTGTCCTTGGTCTTCTGGTACGGCAACGGCCCCCATTTGCGGTCCACGCCGTTGATCATCTGCGCGACCGACCCGCCCAAGCTGGGAACGAGGACCACGTCGAAGCGCGCGCGCAGCCCGCCGCGTCGCAGGTCGTCCTTGTCGATCGAGGTGTACGGGATGCCGTACCGCTCGAACGTGTAGCGCGCCCACCCCGCGTCCTGCGTCGAATACCAGCTGTGGTAGATCGCCACGCGCGGCAGGTCGAGGCGGTGACGCGCGACGGCGGGCGCGGCGGTCACGCGATGAATCGTCAGGCCGAAGCGCTGGGCCACGATCCGCAAGGGCTCGGGGTTCGCACCCTCGATCACGACCGAGCCGGCCGGGAACGTGTCCGCGCCGGCGACGAAGGCCGTCTCGGCCGCGAACGCTCTGGCGCTCGGGGCCAGGTCGGCCAGCGCGTACAGTCCGGGGACGACGTTGACTTCCCCGTGGTAGCCGATGACGTACACCGACCCCGAGGGACTCCCGGTGACGGCGCCGCTCGCCGCGACCGTATCCGTCACGCGCTCGAGCCCGCTCCAATGGAAGACGCCCGTGTCGTTGACCGCCATAACGCTCGCGCCGTAGAGGTCGCCGAGCGTCCAGGCGATGTCGTCGTAGGGGGGGTACTTGGCCGACTGCGGGTAGTGCTGGACGCCGAGCAGGTTGGCCACGAGGTCGCCGTAGGGCTGGTCGCGCCTGATCACGAAGTCGCCCGCCGAGTCGCCGCTGGTGCGCTGCTGGATCTCGATCCCCTGACGCTCGAGCTGGTTCACGAGGTAGGCCGCGCGCGACGGATCGCGCTGGCGCGCGAAGCCGGGGATCACGTAGGCGTAAGGCTTCTCGGTACGGCCGCGGGCGATGCTGTTCGCACCCTTCTGCCAGAAGTTGCGCAGCAGCCGCTCGGCGTTCTCCGCGGTGAACGTGAGCGAGGCCAGCACTCCCGCTTCCATGTAGTTCACGTTGTCCCGCGCCGACCAGCGAACCTTCTTCGTGGGCGGCCAGGGACGGTACCACTGCCGGCTCGTGACCGAGTCGCCGGCATAGCTCTCGTCCGAGAGGTCGCGCACGTAGGTGTTGGCGCCGGCGTTGCCGAACGTCTCGTAGAAGCGGCCGATGGAGTTGTGATTGTTCGCGACCCAGACGGCGTAGCCCGGCCACCAGCCGTCGAAGAACGCCCACGTCCACACGCCGGGCAGACCCTGCGCGTCGAGTGCGGTCATGTCGTTGTTGGCGAGCAGCTGCCATTCGCTGACCGCCACGGGATCGTTGTGCTCGTTGTAGGGGCCGGTGCCGGTGGAGACGTACAGCAACGGAATGGACTCGTGCAGGTCGTGCATCACCAGCGGATGCCAGTCGTAGTAGATCCTGTAGAAGGCGCGCGTGAGCGCCAGCGCCATCTGCAACCCGTCCCGATTGTTGTCGTGGAACGCATAGTCACCCCAGAAGGGGCTCGAGCGCGGGAACCCGTCGTCGGCCGTCGGGTGGCTTTTCGTATAGTGCAGGTACCAGTCTACCTGGCGGTCGCGACCGTCGGGCTCGCTCACCGGGTTGATCAGGGTGATCACGCCCTCGCGAATCCGGCGCAGTCCCGGCTCGTCGCTCGCCGCGAGCCGGTAGGCCAGCTCCATCAGCATCTCCGGGCTTCCCATCTCCGTCGAATGCAGACCGCCGTTCAGGTAGTACACCGGCTTGGCGGCGGCGAGCGCCGAATCGAGCGCCTCGGGTGGGACGGTGCGGGGGTCGGCCAACCGGGCGAGCGCGGCGCGGTAGGCGTCGGTCCGCTGCATGGTGGCGGAGTCGGCGATGATCACGAGCACGATGTCGCGCCCCTGCTCCGTCTTCCCCACGGTCTGGACGCGGACCCGTGGCGTCGCCTTGGCCAGCGCACGGAAGTAGCCGTAGATCTCGTCCGCATGGTGCATGACGCCCGGGGCGCCGGCGATGGTGCCGAAGTACCGCTGTGGCGACGGGATGGTGGCCGAGAGCGGCAGCGCGGCAACCGACGCCGGGAGAAAGCGGGAGTCGGTCGTGTACTCGCGCACCAGCCGCGCGTAGGCCGTGTCGGCAGCCTGCTGGGCGGCGAGCGCGGTCGAGGGAATGGCAGCGGCGATGCACAGGACGAGCGACGGCAGCCGGCGGGACATCGAACCTCCGAGCGAGCGGTGAGAGCGGGAGTATCCCACCGCCAAAGCTGCAGGCTCAGAGGCGGACGCGCAAAAAGCTATTCCGAGCGCAACGCCCGGATCGGGTCCACGCGTCCGGCGCGGCGCGCCGGGATGTAACTCGCCATGGCGGCCACGCCAAGGAGCACTGCCGCCACGGCCGCGAACACGGCCGGGTCCCGGGCGGACTGCTCGAACAGCAGCGGCTGGGCCCAGCGGCCCACCACGAAGGCGATGACGCACCCCAGCACCACGCCCACGAGAGCCAGCCGCATACCCTCGGTGAGCACGAGCCGCACCAGATCACCGAGCTGGGCTCCCAGCGCCGAGCGCACGCCCAGCTCGTGGGTTCGTTGTGCGACATTGTAGGCGATCACGCTGTAGAGGCCGATCGCCGCGAGGACCAGCGCCAGAATGCCGAACAGGGTGAACATCGTGGCACCGAGCCGCCACGAACCGGTCTGGCCGCCCAAGACGTCGGTGAGTGGCGTGACCGTGACGTAGGACGCCCCCGGCATCAGCGGCTGCAAACGCCGGCGCACCGTCTCCTTGAATCGCGTGCCGGCGCCCCGGACCCGCACGAACAGCCCGCCCATCTCGGGACTGTGTTGCGCCGAGGACAGGTAATAGAAGAACTCGGGGTCCTGGCCGAGGCTCCGGGACCTGATGTTCTCGGCGATGCCGACTACGCTCGTGCACGGCGCGGTGTCCGCGCCCACACGCACGCAGGCACCGAGCGGCTCGCGCCCCGGCCACAACGCCCGGGCCATCGCCTCGCTCACGACCATCACGCGCGGACCGCCCGCCACGTCCTGGTCGGTGATGCCCCGGCCGCGCAGCAGGCGCGTGCCCATGGTGGAGAAGTAGTCTCCGGAGACGGCGTTCAGGTCGAACTCACCCAGCCGTTCTACCGAATCGATGCCCGCCACGTGCAGGTCGGTATTCCAGGTGCTCCAGAACGGCAGCGTCACCTGGTGGGAGGCGTGGCTGACTCCCGGAATGGTCTGGGTTTCCGCGAGCAGCCGCTGCCGCAGCGACACGCTCTGCGCACTATCGAGACGCATCCCGCGCATCTGCAGATCCACGAACAGCACCGAGTCGGCGTCATAGCCCAGGTGCACGTGCTGCACCTTCCGCAGCGACCGGACGAACAGTCCGGCGCCGACCAGCAGCACCACCGAGAGGGCTCCCTGTAACACAAGCAGCGTGGCCCGCATCCGCGAGCGGTGGACCGCGCCCTCGCGCTCGCCCGCTTTCAGGTCCTGGGTGAGATCGGCGTGGCGCGTCTGGAGAATCGGCGCGAGTCCTGTCAGGAATCCCGCGATCAGCGCGGCCGCCCCGGTGAACAGCAGCGTGCGCGGATCGGTCACCACGCCCGCCCCGGCCATGTCGCGCAACAGCGCGCTCCGCAACACGGCACCGCCCCACTGTGCCACCAGCACGCCAACCGCGCCGCCGACCAAGGCCAGGAGCAGGCTCTCCGTGAGCAGCTGAGTCGCGAGCCGGCCGCGGCTCACACCCAGCGCCAGCCGTACCGCGATCTCTCGGCGGCGCCGCAGGGCACGCGCCAGCAACAGGTTCGCAACGTTGGCGCAGGCGATCAGCCACACCACCAGGGCGACGCCCGTGATCCAGGTCGCGACCTTGGTCTCGCTCGACTGGTTGGGGCCACGCTCCGACAGCACGGACGCGGCGATGGCATGGGGGCGCGCGATGGCGATCGGCGTCATCCCCCCGCGATCAGCGGCAGCAGCCTGGGTCGTGTAGCTCTTCTGGTAGGCGGTCGTGAGGTCCGCGTTCGCCGTCTCCAGGGACACTCCGGGTTTGCGCTGCACCAGCATGGAGGCCCAGGTCCAGTGGTAGGTCGTCCACCAGGTCTCGCCACGCAAATGCAGGTTGGCCGCCATCTCGGCGCCAAGGGCGGTGATCGGGATGTAGGCCGCCGGTGGCCGCCCCGGCCACAGTCCGGCGAACCCACGCGGCGCGACACCGATCACGGTGTAGAGCGTGGCGCCGATCCGCAGCGTCTGGCCGAGAGCGTCCCGGCGCCCGCCGTACCGGGTCTGCCAGAAGCCGTAGCCCAGGACCGCCACGGCTGTGCCGCTGGGCGGCGCATCCTCCGATGCGATGAAGTAGCGGCCGAGCGCCGGCGGGGCGTCGAAGAATCCGAAGAACCCGGCGCTGACCGCCCCGACCTGCATCTCGCGCGAATCGGTCCCTTCCCCGATCGCGAGGCTTCGATCGGTGAACGTGGCCGTGCGGGCGAACGATCGCGTCTCGTTGGTGAGGTCGACGTAGCGCGCGTACTGCACGCCGTCGCCGGTGAACTCCTCGCCACGATAGGAGCGTGCGAGATACACGCGATGGACCAGCCCCGGATCGCGCAACAGAGGCGGCGGCCGGAATAGCAGCCGGTCCACCACCGAGAACATCGCGGTATTCGCGCCGATCCCCAGGGCGAGCGTGAGCACCACGGCCGCGGTAAACCCGGGCCGGGCCTTGAGTCCCCGAACGGCGTAGCGGAGATCCTCGAGGATCATGTCCCTTCGATGCGGAGCGACCCGAAAGGGTTGCGCACTAATTCGGCGCCACCTGCAACTGCTCCAACTTCCCATCGGGCAGCTCGAACGTCCAGACCCTGAGCACCTGCTGCGCGAAGTTCGCCCGGTAGTAGCGCAGCACCATGCCGCCTCGCAGCTGCTGCCCCGTCTGGAAGAACCCCTGGAGCGCGCCCAGGGGGCCCAGACTGGACGCGAAATCGGCGAGCGCCTGATCGCTGAAGTAGGCGTTGCCATCGGCCGTGAACAGGGAGCGGTCGATGGTGCCGTGTTGCAGCCCCTCGAGGATTCCCCGGGCCCGGGCCGTGCGGGACGCGGTCAACGTGTCGCTCGTAGCGAACAGCAGCCCGCCGATGCGCTGCGCGATGACCCCCGAGGTGCTCACGGCGTCCTGATTGACCAGCACGATCACCGCCGCGTGGTCGTCGGGAAACACCAGGTTGGTGGCAGTGAATCCGGACACTTCCCCGCCGTGGGAAATCACGCGATGCCCCGCGTTCACGCCCACGTCCACGCCCAGGCCGTAGCCCGTGGCGGTCCCGTCCTTCAACAGGGTCTCGGTTTCCATCGCGCGGTACGACGCCGGCGACAACAGGCTCTCGTTCATCAGCGTGATGTCCCACTTGGCGAGGTCGGAGGCGGTCATCGCCAGCTCGCCCGCGGCGAACAGCCAGCCCTTCCCTTCTTTCGGCGCCGGGCGCGGCGGTCCCAGCGCGTACCGCAAATACCCCGTGGGGTCCGACTGCGGCAGCCGGCCGAGGTCGATGTTCACCACGCTCTGCATGCCGAGCGGCGCCAGAATGCGCCTGCGGAGGAATTCGAAGAACGGCAGGCCGCTCACCTTCTCGACGATCATGCCCGCGATCACGTAGTTCGTGTTGCTGTACTGCCACTGGGTCCCCGGCTCGAAATCGAGCGGCTTCTTCGCCCACCGGTCCAGGATCCCCGCGCCCGTGACGGAGTCGAGCATGAAGAGCGGCACGTAGTCCTGGGGCCAGTAGTCCTGGTAGCCGGATGTGTGCGACAGCAGCTGGCGTATCGTCACCTCGCGCGCCCGCGTCAGGTCGGGGAAATACCGCGCCACCGGGTCGTCGAGCGACAGCTTGCCGTCCTGCTGCAGCAGCAGCATCGCGGCCGCGGCGAACTGCTTGCTGATGGACCCGATGCTGTAGCGCATCTCCGGACGCGCCGCCACCGGCGGCTCGATCTGCGCCGCGCCGTACGCCTGGGCGTAGACCTGCCGGCCCCCCTGCACCACGGCCACCGACGCACTCGGCGCGCCGGTGGCTTGCAGCAGCTGCCGGGCGATCGAGTCCACGGCGGGTCCGATCGGCTGTTGCGACCGGAGCGGGACCGCCCCACCGGCGAGAACGATCGACGTCCAGACGAGGGCCTTGCTCATGGTCGTCTCCTGATCGAAAAGGTCATGGCATGACGGTCCCGACGCCCCGGGCTCGACGGTCGCTGGGCTACAGTGGAGTGGACCGCCGCGGCTGTTGGGGAACGTTCGGGTCGCGTCAGGAGCACGATCATGAGGAGGCACAGCGCCGTGCCGCGCGAGCGAAAGTCCCCTATGTTTCGATCCATGACCCCACTCACCGTTCGCCTCGTCCTGGCCGTCGCGCTGCTCGCTCCGCGCGCCGCGTCCGCCCAGCAGACTCCTGCGGCCCCCGTCGTGCCCCGGGCCGGGGTGCCGGACACTTCGCCGTTCCGGATTCTGCAGCTGCCGTCGCCCGATGTCTACCGCACGGCCTCCGGCATGCCGGGACCCTCATACTGGCAGCAGCGGGCCGATTACACCATCCGCGCGTCGCTCGACACGGCGACCCACACGATCCGCGGCGATGAGACGATTCGCTATACCAACAACTCGCCCGACACGTTGCGCTTCGTCTGGCTGCAGCTCGACATGAACGCCGGATCGCCCGACACGCGGTTCGCCCCGCTCGCCAACCCGCTGGCCCGCGCCGAGCCCGGCTTCCGCGCCGGCGCGACGATCGAGGGCGTCTCGGCCCTGCGATCAGCCACGCCCCGCGCCCGAGCGGTCGCCACGGCGCTCACGTGGCGCGTCAACAGCACCATGATGCGCGTCGATCTCGACCGGCCGCTGCCCCCCCACGGCGCCGTCTCGCTCGCCGTCGTCTGGCACCACCAGATCCCGCGCTTCGGCCGCACCGGGCGGCAGCAGTTCCCGCAGGGGTGGCTGTACCAGGTGGCGCAATGGTATCCCCGGCTGGCCGTCTACGACGACGTGCGCGGGTGGAATACCGATCAGTACATCGGCTCGAGCGAGTTCTACCTCGAGTACGGCGACTTCGACGTGACGCTGACGCTGCCCGCGGGTTACACGGT
>DATGDE010000027.1:0-8268 GCA_035311125.1 Gemmatimonadales bacterium | reverse complement strand
GAACTCGGGATGCGCGATCGCCGTCACGATGATCCGGTGCTTGTCCCACAGGTACCCGCTCAGCTTGCCCACATCGAGCGTCCCCGGCGTGAACGACGCCAGCCCGCACGACTGCTTCGGATCGGCGGGGGTCAGGATCTTCACTCCGGGGACCTGCTCCAGCCGCTTCATCCAGCGGTCCCGCAGGTAGCGCAGCCGCGCCGCCTTGCGCTCCGCGCCGATGCCCTGGTGGAACGTCAACGCCTCGGCGATGGCGTTGTGGTTCGCCGCCGGATGCGTGCCGATCTCCTCGAATTTGCGGATGTTCGCGTTCATCTCCGGCGGCGCCGCCATCATCGGCCAGATCTTCTCGATCTTCTCCTTGCGCACGTACAGGAATCCGGTCCCGTGCGGGGCCAGCAGCCACTTGTGGAGGCTCGTGCCGTAGTAGTCGCAGTCCAGCTCGTCGCGCGTGAACGGGAAGTGGGCGTAGGCATGCGCGCCGTCCACGATCACCTCGATGCCGCGCGGCCGCGCCAGCTGCATGATCTGGCGGATCGGGAAGATCTGCCCGGTGAGGTTCGTGATGTGGCAGACGTGGATCACCTTGGTGCGCGGCGTGATCGCCTCCGCGAACCGCCGCACCAGGTCGTCCGGCGACGCCGGCGGCACGGGGAAGGTGATCTCCTTCAGGACGATGCCGTCGCGCCGCTCGCGCTGCTTCCAGGTGGTGATCATGCGCGGGTAGTCCTGCGTCGTCGTCACGACCTCGTCCCCGCGCTGCAGCGCGATCCCCAGCTGGACGATCTCGAGCGCCTCGGAGGCGTTGCGGGTGATCGCCATCTCCTCCGGATCGCACCCGAAATCGGCCGCGAGCCGCCGCCGTACCGACTCGATCTCGGGCTCCAGCCATTGCCACATCGTCACGACGGGCGCCGTGTTGGAGATGGCGAGATAGCGCTGCATCGCGTCCTGCACGACGCGCGGCGAAGGCGAGACGCCGCCATTGTTCAGGTTGATCAGGGTGCGATCCAGCGTGAAGGCGTTCTGGATCTCGCGCCAGAAGTCCTCGTCGTCGGCCAGGGCGGCCGGCGGCCGGTCGGCCACCGCGCCGACCGTGCGCGCGATGTGGGCGAGGGCGTCGTTCGTCAGCGCCGGCACGACGGGCACGGCGGCGGAGGCGGAGACCATGGAGCGGAGGAAGCGACGGCGGCTCGTCACGGCCGGAGATCCTTGGAGAGGAGTCGCATGGGATTTACCGCAAACGCCCCGGCCGGGCCAGAGGCCGGCCGAGGCGTCGCGGGCGTCCGGGAGCCCGGACCGGTCAACCGCCCAACAGGTTGAGGAGCGGCTGGAACAGCGCCGCCGTGAACGTGAGCACGCCCTCGGCCACGTGCCGGATCTCGTCGAGCGCCACGAGGATGTCGTGCTCCGTCGCCGTATCCTGGATCTGCGCGCCGTTGTGATCGTAGAAGCTGACCCCCACCGCGTTCCCCTTCACGGTCGCGTACAGCTGGCTATTGACCGTGATCGACGCCATGACCGTGTCCACCGCGCCGCTCGTGGTGACGAGCAGTCCCGTGAATTTCACGGCTTCGCGCGGCCGCGAAATGAGCACGTCAACGAAGACCGAGTCGGTAGGTGCGACGCGTACGTCCTGGACGTCGACCGTGACCGTGAACGCCGGATTGTTCAGGGCGTAGCTCGCGTGCACGGTAATGTCGAGGACCGAGAACGTGGCGACTGCGTTGAAGGTCAGCGTCTTGTTCGCGGGGGGCTGCAGGGCGTTCGTCACCGATCCCGTCAGCTGCGCCGTCAGCGAGCCGAGGCCGAACGTGAGGGTGGTCGTGTAGTCGAGATAGGTGGGCGCGCCGCCGTTCCCCGTGACGACGATGTGCAGTTGCGCGTTCGTGCCGGCACTCTCGTCGTGCAGATCGAGCTGCCCCACCGGTGTGAGGGCGTACGACACCGTGCCGGTCAGGGGGTTCACCGCGTAGAGGATGAAGCGTACGCCGTCGGTCGGGCCGCCGGTGGTCTGCGAGCGCTTGTACCTCGTGCTCAAGGAGTCCCAGGTGTAAATCGAGCCGTACAGCGAGTCGGGGATCAACACACCCTGTGGGCTCAGAGTCCCGGAGGCGAGGGGGCGCAATGCGGAGAGGCGCGATACGAGCGCGGCCTCGGGGCTCGTGCCGGCGGTGAGCGGGGCCGGCGCGGTGGCCGTGAGCACCCGACCCGCGACACCAAGCGGGGCAGTCGGCGCCACAAACCCGCTCAGCGACGTAAAGCTGGCGAGAGTGGCCGACCCGAACGCGCTGTCGAACGACGCCAGCGCGGCCGCGGTGGCCGTTGGGTTCACGAGCGTTCCGGGGCCAAGGCTGGACGTGTCGGTGCAGGCAGCGGCGAGCGCGATTCCGGCAAGGGCGGACACCCGCAGTGCGCGGGACAAGGGCATGGGGAGCCTCCGGACGAGAGACGAACGACGTCGAATCACGTGGCCCGACAAGTATCAGGGCGGGCGAGACGGGGGGCCGTGACCTGGCGCACCGTGCCGTCGCGCGGCTCAGGCGATCAGGCCGCCGCCCAGCACCCGTGCCGTCCCGTCGTACAGCACGCCGGACTGGCCGGGGGTGATGGCGCGCACCGGCTCGGCCAGCCGCAACGCGATCGCGTCGGGCCCGACGGTCTCGACGGTCCCCGGCACGGCGCGCGCGCGGTAGCGGCACTGCACCAGGACGTCGTCCCCGGCCGCGAGCGGATCGGCGAGCCAGTTGACGTCGCTGAGCGTGACGGCGTGGCCGAACAGCGCGTCGCCCGGACCGATCACGACCTCGCGCGTCTCGGGCCGGATGTCCACGACGTACATCGGCACGTCATATCCCCCCGGCAGCCCGCGCCGCTGGCCGATCGTGTAGCGCGCGAACCCCGCGTGCTCGCCCACCACGTCGCCCGCGACCGTCACCAGCGGACCGGGCGCGAGCGCGGGCGCGTCGGCCGGCAGGTGGCGCGCCAGCACGCCGACGTAGTCGCCGTCGGGGACGAAGCAGATCTCCACCGATTCGGGCTTCTCGGCGGTGACGAGACCGAGCCGGCGCGCCGCCGCGCGGGTCTCGCGCTTCGTGCGGGTCCCCACCGGCGTGAGCATGCGCGGCAGCACCGCGCGGTCGATGCCCCACAGGAAGTATGACTGGTCCTTCTCCGCATCCCGCCCGCGGTACAGGGCCCCGTCGCGCGCGACCGCATAGTGCCCCGTGGCGAGGAACTCACAGTCCAGCGCATCGGCGTGGTGCAGCAGGTCGCGGAACTTGGTGAACGAGTTGCAGCGCACGCAGGGAATCGGCGTGCGGCCGCGCGCGTATTCCCGCACGAAATCGGCGATGACGTCGTGCCCGAAACGATCCTCGAGATTGAGCACGTAGTGCGGGATGCCGAGCTTGTGGGCGACCAGCTTCGCGTCGGTGATCGAGTCGAGCGAGCAGCAGGGACGGTCGGGGACGTCGTCGCCGTAGCAGAACAGCTTGAGCGTCGCGCCGATGACCTCGTACCCTTCCTCCACCAGCAGGGCAGCGGCCACGCTGCTGTCCACGCCCCCCGACATGGCGACCAGCACTCGGTCCTTCATGGCTCGCCCCTGCCCATCTTCACCGGTGCAACACGGCCGAGAGGGACCGTACCTTCTCGACGATTCGCGGGAGCACCGCGGTCAGCGCTGCCACATCCGCCGCGTCGCTCGTGCGGCCGAACGAGAAGCGCAGCGCCGCGACGCCGAGGTCGTGCGGCACGCCCATCGCCGTGAGCACGTGCGACGGCTCGACCGACCCCGTGCTGCACGCCGATCCCGCCGAGCAGGCGATGCCGGCGAGATCGAGATGCATCAGCATCGCTTCCGAGTCGGTCCCGGGGAACGACACGTTGAGCACGTGCGGGGCGCGTGACCCCGCGCCGCCGTTGACGCGCACGTCGGCGAACAGCGCCGTCAGGCGGGCCTCGAGGTCGTCGCGCAGCACCCGCAGCCGCTGCGCCTCCTCGGCCCGCTCGGCCGCGGCCAGCTCCGCCGCGCGTCCCAGCGCGATGATGCCGGGGACGTTCTCGGTGCCGGGCCGCAGCCCGAACTGCTGCCCGCCGCCGTGGATGATCGCCTCCACCGCCCGGCGGTCGCGCACCACCAGCGCCCCGATGCCCTTGGGGGCGCCGATCTTGTGGCCGGAAATCGTGAGCAGGGTGGTGGGGACGTCGCGGACGGAGACCGGAACCTTGCCGAACGCCTGGACGGCGTCGGTGTGGAAGCACACGCCGGCCGCGCGACATCGCTCGGCGAGCCGGGCGATCGGCTGGATCGTCCCGACCTCGTTGTTCACCCACATCACGCTCACCACCGCCACGCCGCGCGCCAGCGCCGCGTCGAGCGCCGCCTCGTCCACCGCGCCCGCGGCGTCCACGGGGAGCACGATCTCCTCCCCGCCGAGGTGAACGACGGCGTGCGCCGCGGCGAGAATCGCCTTGTGCTCGGTGGCGGCCACCGCCGCGCGGAACGGGCCGCCCCGCTCCCGCGCGGCGAGCGCCGCGCCGATCACCGCGAGGTTGTCGGCCTCCGTGCCGCCCGAGGTGAAGATCACCTGGTTCGGCTCGGCGCCGAGCGCCGCCGCCACGAGGCGCTTGGCTTCCTCGACGCCGGCGCGCGCGGCGCGCCCGAAGCGGTGCGCCGAGGACGGGTTGCCGAACGCCTCGTCGCCGAGATAGGGAAGCATGGCCTCCCGCACTTCGGGCCGGACGGGCGTGGTCGCCGCATGATCGAGATACGTGGTGCGTGCCGGCATGGTCCGCGGAATCTAGGCCTAGAGGCTCGACACGCCAAGCGTCAGCACGTCGTCCACGGCCACGGTCTCGTGCGTGAAATACGGCTCGCCGTAGGCTGTACGGATCAGCGAGCCGTAGTGGGCCGACTGCACGCGGATCAGCTCGTAGAGGTCCTGACCGGTCGGGAAGATCTCGCCCGCGGCCTTGGCGCCGTCGAACTGCGAGGCATAACAGCGGATCGCGGCCATCTTGGCGTCGAAGGTGTCGGAGATGTCCACCACGAACGTCGGCTTCACCGGGTCCTCGCGGTAGGCGAGGGCGTAGAGGACCTTGAACGGCCGGTGCGGCTCGAGGCCGGAACCGGGCGCGTACTTCGCGAGGCCCGCGAGGTAGCACGCGTCGCGTCCCAGCTCGGAGGCGAGGCGATGGTCCGGGTGGCGGCCGACGGGGAAGGGCAGGATCACGACGCGGGGCCGCAGCTCGCGCACCAGGCGCACGATCACGGCGCGCGACGGCTCGTCGTTCGCCAGGTGAGCGTCCGCCAGGCCGGCGTTGGTGCGCACGTGCACGCCGAGGGTGCGCGCCGCCGCGTCCGCCTCGGCGGCGCGGAGATCGGCCGAGCCGCGGGTGCCAGTCTCTCCCTGGGTGAGGTCGAGGATGCCCACGCGGTGGCCGGCGCGCACCGCCCTGGCGAGCGTGCCGCCGCAGGTGAGTTCGGCGTCGTCGCGATGCGCTGCAATTGCGAGCAGGTCTACCTGGTCCGCCACTGAGCTCCTCCAGGTTCTCATTCGTGTCGCAGCGCTTCCACCGGATCCAACCGTGCCGCGCGGGCCGCCGGCGCGATGCCGAAGACGAGGCCCACGAGCACCGACACGGCCGTGGCGAGGGCGGCGCTCCAAAGGGGGACGTGGGTCGAAAAGTCGAGCAATCGCTTCAGCGCCTCACCCGCGCCCAGGCCTATGATGATCCCGATGACCCCGCCCATGAGGGTGAGGGTGGCCGCCTCGACCAGGAATTGCCACAGGATGGCGCGGCGCGTGGCACCCAGCGCCTTGCGCAGCCCGATCTCCCGCGTGCGGCTCGTGACCGACACCATCATGATCGCCATGACGCCGATGCCGCCGACCATGAGCGCGATGCTCGACAACACCAGCATCACCAGAAAGAAGGCACCGGTGAGGCTGTCGAAAACACTCAGCACCTGGTCGGAGGTGAGCAGGTCGAAGCTGTCCGGCTCACCGGCGCGCAGGCCGCGCATCCGCCGCAGCTGCAGCGTCGCGACGTCCATGGCCCGACTCACCGGCACGCCCGGCTTTGGTTTGACGAGAATGATCAGGCTGTTGACCTCGTCGATCTGAAAGTTGCGCCGTGCCGCCTCGAACGGGCACACGGCGGCGATCTGCGGCGTGCCGGGGACCTCGAAGATGTTGGTCGGTCGCTGCCATTGCCCGATCACGCGGAACGGGTGCCCGCCGATCCGCACGATGCGGCCGAGCGGCGAGAGCGAGCCGAACAGGCGGTCGACCGTGCGCTGTTCGAGCACGACGACCGCCTCGCCGCTGCGCAGCTCCGACGTCGTGAACGTGCGGCCGCGCACGAGCTCGCCCCCCAGGATCTCCATGAACCGGTCGTCGGCCCCGAAGATACTGAGATACTGCGTGCGCACGCCGCCGACCTCGAACCGCTGGAACACCTGTGTCCAGATGGCCGAGTAGTGGATTTCCGGGAGCCGGGCGATCGCCGCCGCTTCCTCCGGGGCCAGCTTCGGCCGGATGCGCACCTCGCGCGGCAGCGCGTCGGGATTGACGGGCGTGGACGAGAAGAAGCGCAACACGCGGAACGTCGTCGGCCCGACTACCTCGAGGGTGTTGACGATCTGCTCGCGGAAGCCAGCGACGATCGACGCCATCGCCATCACGGTCGCGATCCCGATGACGACGCCGAGGATCGTGAGCGCCGAGCGCAGTTTGTTCGCCTGCAGCTGGTCGACGGCGATCCGCCAGCCCTCGCGGACGGCATGCCGAGCCATCTATTCCTGCCGCAGCGCTTCGATGGGGTCGAGCCGCGCGGCGCGCACCGCCGGAAACACGCCGAACACCACGCCGACCGAGAGACCGAGGCCCAGGGCCACGACCACCGACCACAGGGTGACGCGGGCGGGCAGCGGCGACGCCGCCTGCACCAGTGCGGCGAGGGCCGCCCCGGCGAGCAGGCCCGCGCACCCCCCCAGCAGCGAAAGCGTGATCGACTCCGCGAGAAACTGGCGCCGGATGTCGCGGCGCGAGGCTCCCAGCGACTTGCGGATGCCGATTTCTCGAGTCCGCTCCGTCACGCTCATCAACATGATGTTCATGATCACGATGCCGCCGACCACGATGCCGATTACCACGACGGCCGGTACCACGGTGAAGATGACGCGGGTCAGCTTGCCCCAGAAGGCGACCAGGCCCTCGCCGGTGTCGACGGTGAAGTCGTTTTCCGCGCCCGGTCGCAGGCGATGCGCGATGCGCATCGCCTCTTCCGCGCGCTGCATCCCGTCGCTCACCTGCTCGGCGCTTGCCATCTTGACGGAAATCACCGTCGTCTGGCGGCGGCCGTACATCGATTCGAACGTCGAGAGCGGCAGCATCACGAAGCCGTCCCACGACTGCCCCAGGACCGTCCCCTTGCGCGCGATCACGCCTTTTACGGCAAGCTGCGCGCCGTGGACGCGGATGGTGTGGCCGACGGCGAACGCCGGCGACCCGAACAGCTTGTCGGCGACGTCGTACCCCAGCACCGCGACGGGCCGGCGCTGCTGCAGGTCCACGTCGGCCAGCGGCTCGCCCGCAGCGAGCGTGTAGTCCTGCACGATGACGAACGGCGGCGTGACGCCGAACACGTACGCATCGCCCACGGTCCTGTCGCGCCACTGCACGTCGTTGATCGGGGTGGGCCACCCCGACTGCAGGGCGATGGCCTGGGCGTCGGGCAGGGCGCGCTCGACATAGGGGATGTCTTCCGGCGCGATGATCGGCCGGCGCTGGATGCGTTTCCATTCCTCGTCGTCGACGAACCCGAACTGGATCGGGTCGCGCCGGATCTGGAACGCATTGATCCCGACGATCGCCCCGGCGATGCGGTCCCGCACGTACGCGTTCATGCCCTGGATGACGGCGACCACCGCGACGAGAAAACCGACCGAGACGATCACGCCGAGCAGCGTGAAGAACGAGCGGAGCTTGTGGCTCCACACCGCCAGCAGGGCCATGAGGATGGCTTCGGAGATCTGCATGAAGAAAAAGTTAACTACCGAGAAATCGGGGAGTGGGGTGTGGGGAGTGGTGCCGGACGCAGCGAGGCGACTCCCCGAGTCTATTCGTATCGCAACGCGTCCACCGGGTCCATCCGCGCCGCCCGGCTGGCCGGATAGAGCCCGAACCCCACGCCCGTGAACGCCGAGGCGGCGAGCGCCGCGACCACTGACCACACGGGGACGTGCGCGGGGATCGGTGT